>JAKAZX010000193.1 GCA_021826485.1 Pseudomonadota bacterium
ACGCTGTGCAACATGACGATCGAGGCCGGTGCGCGCATCGGCATGATCGCGCCCGACGACACCACCTTCGCCTATCTGGCAGGCCGGCCGATGGCGCCGCGCGGCGCCATGTGGGAGCGCGCGCTGCAATACTGGCAGACTTTGCCGAGCGACGCGGAGGCGACCTTCGATCGCGAGGTGCGGCTGGATGCCGCCACGCTGGCCCCGCATGTCACCTGGGGCACCACGCCGGAGGAAGCGGCGCCGGTCACCGGCCGCGTCCCCGATCCCGCCGGCGAGCCCGATCCGGCGCGGCGCGCGCGCATGCAGCGCAGCCTCGCCTACATGGATCTGCGTCCCGGCACGGCGTTGCAGGACATCGCGATCGACCGGGTGTTCATCGGGTCCTGCACCAATGCGCGGCTGGACGATCTGCGCGCCGCCGCGGCCGTGGTGGCCGGCCGGCGGGTGAGCGCGCATGTACAGGCGATGGTCGTTCCCGGCTCGGCCACGGTGCGCGCGGCGGCGGAGGCCGAGGGGCTGGACCGCGTGTTCCAGGCCGCCGGGTTCGCTTGGCGGGAGGCCGGATGTTCGATGTGCGTGGCGATGAACGATGACCGGCTTGCGCCCGGGGAACGCTGCGCCTCCACCTCGAACCGCAACTTCGAAGGACGCCAGGGCGCCGGCGGGCGGACGCATCTGATGAGCCCGGCGATGGCTGCTGCCGCCGCGCTCACCGGGCACCTCGCCGACGTGCGGGAGTTGGCGCAATGAACGGATGGACCCGGCTGGCAGGCCCGGCGGCCCCGCTGCCGGCCGATGATGTGGACACCGACGTGATCTTTCCGGCGCGCTACCTGCTGCTGCTGGAAAAGCAGGGGCTCGGCCGCTTCCTGTTCCACGGCCACCGCTTCGCGCCCGACGGCAGCGCGAAGCCCGATTTCGTCCTCAACCGGCCGCCCTACGATGCCGCGCGGTTCCTGGTCGCCGGCGCCAATTTCGGCAGCGGGTCGAGCCGCGAGCAGGCGGTGTGGGCACTGGCCGATTTCGGCATCCGCTGCGTGATCGCCCGCAGCTTCGGCGAAATCTTTGCCGCCAACTGCGCGAAGAACGGCGTGCTGGCGTTGCCGCTTGCCGAGGCCGACCATGCGCGGGTGATGGCGGCGGCGCAGGCGGGTGACGCGCTTGCCGTCGATCTCGCGTCGCAGACGCTCATGTGTCGCGACGCATCGCTGCCCATCGTGGTCACGCCCCGCGTACGCCGCGCGCTGATCGAGGGGCTGGACGAAATCGGCACCACCGAGGCCGACGACATGGCCGATATCGAGCGGTTCGAGGCAGCGCGCAGAAGCCGCTGCCCCTGGCTGTTCGCCGACGCGCAACCCTGATTACACCGGCGGCCCATCCGCCGCCGGCCGCACGACGCGCCCGCCGACCCACACGCGGCGGATCGCCGCGCGATCGGCGGTGTGGATGATGCGGCCGAGCAGGCGTTCGGCCGTGTCGTCCGCCGCATGCGCAAGATTGCTGCCGGCACCATGCGGATCGATCAGCAGCGCGTCGAACGCATAGCCCGGCCGGAACAGCCCGATCGGCAGGTCGAGCACGATGCCGCCACCGGCGGTTGCCAGCCAGAACGCGGTGACCGCATCGATGCGCGCGCCTGGCCGGCCGCGATGATGCCGCGCGATCGCGGGATCGACCCCGCTTTCCAGCGCGCGCGCCGCCGCGATGGCGGTACGGGCCACCTCCAGCACCGACGCGCTGGCGCCGGCGGCGATATCGGTGCCGAGCCCGACATGCACCGCCCGATCGAGCGCCGCGCGCAGCGGAAACACCGCGTCGCCGAAATAGAAATTGGACAGCGGACAATGCGCGATGCCGGCCCCGGCGCGCCCCACGGCATCCAGATCGGCGTCATCCATGAAGATGCCATGTGCCAGCACGGTCCGCCGCGTCAGCAGGCCGAAGCCCGCGAGCGCCGCGGTATCGCCGTAGCCGCAGCGCGCGCGGACATGCGCGTCCTGCCAGTCGCTTTCCGAACAATGCGTCTGCACATGCGCCCCCGACTCGGCAGCGAGCCGGCCGAGCCGGCGCAGCAGGTCATCGCTGCAGGCCGGGATGAAGCGCGGCGTGATGGCCGGCCATACCAGCGGGGTCGCATTGCCGGGCAGCGCGCGCACCGCTGCGATCAGCGCGCGCGTCTCGGCTTCGGCGCAATCCGCGGATGCGTCGCGATAGAAGTCCGGGCACTGCCCGGGATGGTCCATCGCCACCCGCCCGACCACCGCACGCTGGCCGTGGCGCAGGCAGGTTTCCGCGAGGCGGATCGTCGCCGCCAGATGGCGGGAGGCGAAATACACCGCCGTCGTGGTGCCGTTGGCCAGCAGCGTCGCCACCAGATCGTCATAGACGGCAGCGGCATAGTCGGTGTCGGCGAAGCGCGCCTCCAGCGGGAAGGTGTCGGCGTGCAGCCAATCCCGCAGTGGCCGGTCGAGGGCCGTGCCGCGCTGCGGCCATTGCGGCGCATGGATGTGCAAATCGCACAGGCCGGGCAGCAGCACCTGCTGCGGGGCGAGCATGACCAGCGGGCCGGCCGGCAACGGCACCGCCCCGGCCGGCCGCACCGCGCGGATCATCCCCGCGTCATCGACCTCGATCAGCGCATCGGGGAGCAGTTCCAGCCGGTCCGCCGCGGGCGCGTGCAGCGCCCGCCCGCGGACCGCGAAACCGCCTGTCACATCGTCGCACCCAGTTGCCAGGGCGCGAACTCCTCCGAGCCGAAGTCGAACGCCTCGCTTTTGGTGCGCTCGCCGCCGGCCACGCGCAGGATCAGATCGAAGATGCGCGCGCCGCATTGCTGCACGGTCTCGTCGCCGTCCAGGATGGCGCCGCAGTTCACGTCCATGTCGTCCTGCATGCGGGTATACATCGGCGTGTTGGTGGCGAGCTTGATCGAGGGCGCGGGCTTGCAGCCGAACACGCTGCCGCGGCCGGTGGTGAAGCACACCAGATTGGCGCCGCCCGCCACCTGCCCGGTGGCGGCCACCGGGTCGTAGCCGGGCGTGTCCATGAAGACGAAGCCGCGCGCCGTCACCGGCTCGGCATAGCGCACCACATCGACCAGATTGGTGCTGCCGCATTTCGCCATCGCGCCCAGCGACTTCTCCAGGATCGTGGTCAGCCCGCCGGCCTTGTTGCCGGGCGAGGGATTGGCGTTCATCTCCGCCCCCTCGCGCTTCGTGTAATCCTCCCACCAGCGCATCAGGTCGACCAGTTTCTGCCCGACTTCCCGCGACACCGCGCGGCGGGTCAGCAGGTGTTCGGCCCCGTACGTCTCCGGTGTCTCGCTCAGGATCACCGTGCCGCCGTTGCGTACCACGAGGTCGCTCGCGGCACCCAGCGCGGGGTTGGCGGAGACGCCCGAATACCCGTCCGACCCGCCGCATTGCAGCGCGACCGTCAGGTGGCTTGCCGCCACCGGCTGCCGCTGCACGCGGTTGGCCTCCTGCAGCGCCTCCTTCACGAAGTCGATGCCGGCGGCGACGGTTTTGCGGCTGCCGCCCATCTCCTGGATGTCCATTTTGCGCAGCCGGCCGGCCAGCCGCTGCTCCTCCATCAGCCCGCCGATCTGGTTCACCTCGCAACCGAGGCCGAGCACGATGACGCTGTGGAAGTTCACGTGCCGCGCAAAGCCGCCGAGGGTCCGGCGCAGCACCGTCAGCGGCTCGCCCATCGTCATGCCGCAGCCGGTCTTGTGGGTCAGCGCCACCACGCCATCGACATTCGGGTAGTCGGCCAGCGGGTCGGCGCCGGTGAACGGATTGCGCTTGAAATAGTCGGCGACCACGTCGGCAACATGGGCGGAGCAGTTCACGCTGGTCAGGATGCCGATGTAGTTGCGCGTCGCCACCTGTCCGTCCGGGCGCACGATGCCCTGGAAGGTCGCCGGCGGGTCGAGATAGGCGGTCGGCGTCGCGGCCTCGCCGAAGGCGTAGTCCTTGGCGAAGTCGCCCATGCCGCAGTTGTGAACATGGACATGCTCCCCCGGCGCGATCGGTGCGGTGGCGAAGCCGATGATCTGGCCGTAGCGGCGGATCGCCTCCCCCGCCGCGTGCGGGCGGGTGGCGACCTTGTGGCCGGCGGGGATGCGCGCCTGGGCCACCACCCCCTCCGCCACCGGCGCGCCGGGCAGCAGGGTCGCGCGGGCGATCACCACGCCGTCATCGGGATGCAGGCGGATCACGGGGGGTGGGGCCATGGGCGGAACTCCGTCAGGTCAGGCGAGCGGACTCTCGTGGCGGATGCTGGCAACCGCGGTGCGCGCGGCCATTGCCATCAGCGAGGAGTCGTTGGCGATGGTGACCAGCCGGAACCCCATGCCGATCGCGCGGACGGCATAGGCCGCGCCGCCGGTATGGATGCCGGCCTTCAGGCCGCGCGCGTCGCAGGCGGCGATGATGCGATCATAGATCGCCAGCATCTCCGGCTCCTCGCGGTCCAGCTTCGGCACCAGCCCGTGCGAGAAGCCGAGGTCGGAGGGGCCGATATAGACGCCGGCGAGGCCAGGCGTATCCAGGATCGCGTCCAGATTCGCCACCGCCTCCCGCGTTTCGATCATCGGCAGGCACAGCACCTCGTCATTCGCGGTCTTCTGATAGCTGCTGGCGACGCCGTAGCTGACCATGCGGATCGGGCCGTTGCTGCGCGTGCCGTCCGGCGGATATTTGCAGGCGGTGACGAAGGCGGCGGCCTGCTCCGCCGTGTTCACCATCGGGCAGATCACGCCATAGGCGCCGCCGTCCAGCACTTTGCCGATGATCCCGGGCTCGTTCCACGGCACCCGCACCATCGGGGTGACGGGATGCGCTTGCATCGCCTGGAAGCAGGCGATCATCGAGTGGTAGTCCTGCACGCCGTGCTGCAGATCGACGGTGACGGAATCGAAACCGCACTGCGCGATCGTTTCCGCCGCGAAGCCGGAGGGGATCGCGAGCCAGCCGTTCACCACGGCCTTGCCCTCGGCCCAGATCTGCTTGACCTTGTTCGCCATCGCCGCGCGCACCCTCCCGTCCCTTCGACGCAGCCACGCTAGGCGCCGGCCGGGGTGGGGTCAATTCGGGCGGCGCAGCCCTGGGACCAGAGAATGTCAAGCCCTGTCGAGACCGTCATTGCCGAAGCCGCCCGGTTCCTGGGCGACCGCCTGACCGTGAACACCGCGCTGCGCGAGCAGCACAGCCACGGGGAGGATGCGCAGCCGCCGCGCCTGCCCGATGCCGTCGCATTCGTGCAGACGACCGAGGAGGTCGCGCGGCTGCTGGCGCTGTGCCACGCCCAGGGCGTGCCGGTGGTGCCGTTCGGCGGCGGCACCTCGCTGGAAGGGCACGTGACGCCGGTGCGCGGCGGCATCAGCCTGGACCTGTCGCGCATGACGCAGGTGCTGGAGGTGAACCAGGCGGACATGGACTGCCGCATCGAGGCGGGCGTGACCCGGCCGGCGCTGAACCGGCATCTGCGCGACCAGGGGCTGTTCTTCCCGGTCGATCCCGGCGCCGGGGAGGCCACCATCGGCGGCATGTGCGCGACGCGGGCGAGCGGCACCAACGCCGTGCGCTACGGCACCATCCGGGAGAATGTGCTGGGCCTGACCGTGGTGCTTGCCGACGGCCGGGTGATCCGCACCGGCGGGCGGGTGCGCAAATCGGCGACCGGCTACGACCTGACCCGGCTGTTCATCGGCTCGGAAGGCACGCTCGGCGTGATCACCGAAATCCAGCTCCGCCTGCACGGCATTCCGGAGGCGGCGAGTGTCGCGACCTGCCAGTATTCCGATCTCGCCGGCGCGGTGGAAACGGTGATCGCGGTGATGCAGGGCGGCATCCCGGTCGCCCGCATCGAACTGCTGGACGAGGTGCAGATGGCCGCCTGCATCGCCTACTCCAAACTCGACGGGCTGGAGGCGGCGCCCACGCTGTTGTTCGAGTTCCACGGCACCCCCGCCTCGGTCGCCGAGCAGGCGGGCAACGCGGAGGCGATCGCGGCCGGCTTCGGCGCACGCGGCTTCCGCTGGGCGACCGACCCGGAGGAGCGGACGCGGCTGTGGCAGGCGCGGCATGATGCCTACTGGGCCTGCATGGCGACGGCGCCGGGGCACAAGGGGCTGACCACCGATACCGTCGTGCCGATCTCCCGCCTTGCCGAGGCGGTGCTGGGCGCCAAGCGGGACATCGCCGAATCCGGCCTGTCGGCGCCGATCGTCGGCCATGTCGGGGACGGCAATTTCCACGCCCTGATCCTGGTGCCGCCCGAGCCGGACGGGCTGGCCCGCGCCTGGGCGCTGGACCGCAGGCTGGTGGCAAGGGCGCTGGCGCTCGGCGGATCGTGCAGCGGGGAGCATGGCGTGGGGATCGGCAAGCGCGAGTTCCTGGAGCAGGAGCACGGGGCGGAGGCGCTGGCGGTGATGCGCGCGGTGAAGGCGACGCTCGATCCGCGCGGCATCCTCAATCCCGGCAAGCTGTTCCTGAACTGAGCCGGACGGGCGGGGGGATATGCTGCTGCAACGGTCGCATGTAACGTGCGCGGCACGAGCAGCCAGCACGGGAGCAGCGGACCGCCATGCCGCCCGACCATCGGCCCCGGCGCGTGGGGACCGCCCGCCGCAAGGGCGAATCGCCGGCCCCGACGGCGGCGGCGCCCAGCCGGGCAGACCGGGTCGCGCGCCTGCTCGCCGCCGACATCCTGGAGGGACGGTGCCCGGTGGGCAGCGACCTGCCGGCGGAGGCGGATCTGGCCGCCACCCATGCGGTGGGAGCCGGCGCCGTCCGCACCGCGCTGCGCCAGCTCGAGTCGCTCGGCCTGGTCGCGCGCGGGCGCGGCGGCGCGGCCCGCGTGGTCGCCGGGGACATCCATGCCCGCTACGCCGTCGCGGCGCGGATCGACGGGACGCCCGGCAGCTACCTCGCCCGCACGCGGCTGCATGTGGAGCGGCAGCGGCAGGTCAGCGGCGATGCCGAACTGGCGCTGCTGCTCGGCGCGCCGGAGACCGCGAGTTGGCTGCGGCTGAGCGGATTGCGGCTGGCGGCCGATGCGGTGTTCGGCCCGCTGTCCTGCTTCGACCTGTGGCTCGGTCTGCGCACCCCCCCGGCGGCCTTGCCGGAGGAGATCACGCCGGAAACCCTGGAACCGCTGCTGGGCACCGCCATCGCCGAGGTGGAGGAGGAGGTGACGGCCGGGGTACTGACGCCCGCCCAGGCGCGCTTCCTGCGCGCGCGCGGCGGCACCGCCAGCCTGTGCATCCTGCGCCGCTTCCGCCGCCGCGGCGGCGCCGTCGTTGCCGCCATGCGCGACATCCACCCCGCCGACCGCGCCGGCGTGCTGCTGCGCCTGCGCCGCGACGCCGGTTGAGCCGTCATTTCGTTGTAGATACGGAACCATAAGGGCAAGCATCGGCACCGGCGCGTCAGCCCCGTTTTCGCGTCAGCTTGGGCAGGGGCACCGCATCCGGCGGGCGGGGCGGGGTGGTGCGGCGGGGCGGCGCCGGCCTC
>JAKAZX010000194.1 GCA_021826485.1 Pseudomonadota bacterium
GCGCGCGCCCACGGTGCGGAGCACGTGCTGGTCGGCCAGGTCGATCTGCCGGCCGAGGTGAAGCGCATCACCCGCGGCGGCATGGTCCCGGTGGTCTATGACAGCATCGGCAAGGATACGTTCATGGCGAGCCTCGACTGCCTTGCCCCCCTCGGCATGATGGTCAGCTACGGCAATGCCTCCGGCCCGGTGGGCGCGGTGGATGTCGGGCTGCTGGGTGCCAAGGGCAGCCTGTTCCTGACCCGCCCCAGCCTCGCCACCTACACCGCCAAGCGGCAGGATCTGGTGACCGCGGCGACCGAACTGTTCGCGGTGGTGCAGTCGGGCGCCGTGAAAATCCGCGTCAACCAGACCTATCCGCTGAGCGAGGCGGCGGAGGCGCATCGCGCGCTGGAAGCACGGCGCACCACCGGCAGCACCGTGCTGCTGCCCTGACCGCCGGCGCGGCCGAAGGTGCCCCGCTCGGCGGCAGCGGTAGAGGACAATGCGGCGCTCCCGACCGACCAGCCGGGCAGCCGCACGCGGCTGACGGCGCTGATCGTCGCTTGCGCGCTGTTCATGCAGAACCTGGACGGCACCGTCATCGCGACCGCGCTGCCGACGATGGCGCGCGCCTTCGGCGCCGACCCGGTGCACATGAACATCGCGCTGACCTCCTATCTGCTCAGCCTCGCGGTGTTCATCCCGGCCAGCGGCTGGATGGCCGACCGGTTCGGCGCGCGCACGGTGTTTCGCGCCGCGATCGCCGTCTTTACCCTCGGCTCGGTCCTGTGCGGCCGTGCCGACACGCTCGGCTTCCTTGTCGCCGCCCGCATCCTGCAGGGCATCGGCGGCGCGCTGATGGTGCCGGTCGGTCGGCTGGTGCTGCTGCGCACCGCCGCCAAGCATGAGCTGGTGGCTGCGATGGCGTGGCTGTCCGCGCCGGCGCTGATCGGCCCGGTGGTCGGCCCGCCGCTCGGCGGGTTTCTCGTCACCTACATGTCCTGGCGCTGGATTTTCGACATCAACGTGCCGATCGGCGTGCTCGGCATCGTGCTGGTCACCCGCTACGTGCCCAACACGCGCGAGCCGGGGGCCGGGCGGCTCGATCTGCTCGGCCTTGTCCTGTCGGCCATATCGCTTGCCGGCCTGATGTTCGGGTTCGAGGCCGCGGCCCGGCCCGGCACGCCGTCCGGCCTGTCGATCGCGACGCTGTCGATCGCAGTCCTGGCGGCGCTGCTCTATCTCCTGCATGCGCGCCGGCATGCGGCGCCGCTGCTCGATTTCACGCTGATGCGCATTCCGACCTTCATGGTCTCGGTGGTCGGCGGCTCGCTGTTTCGCATCGGCGTGGGCGCGACGCCGTTCCTGCTGCCGCTGATGCTGCAAATCGGCTTCGGCCTGTCGGCGGTGCAGAGCGGCCTGATCACCTTCGCCAACGCCGCCGGCGCGATCGTGATGAAGCCGGCGGCCACCACGGCGCTGCGCCGGTTCGGCTTCCGCGACACGCTGCTGGCGAACGGCATCATCTCCGCGCTCTCGCTCGCGCTGTGCGCCGCGTTCCGCCCGACCTGGCCGCTGGCGGCGATCTATGCCGTGCTGCTCTGCGGCGGCCTGTTCCGCTCGCTGCAGTTCACCGCCTACAACACCATCGCGTACGGCGACATCGCTCCGGCGCGGATGAGCGCGGCGACCAGCCTCTATGCCACGCTACAGCAGGTCTCGCTGACGCTCGGCGTCACCGCCGGCGCGGCTTCGCTGGAAGCGGCGATGGCGCTGCACCACCACAGCGCGCCGGGGCTCGGCGATTTCTCGGCGGGCTTCCTGGTGGTCGGCTTCGTCTCCCTGCTCGGCGCGCCGGTGTCGCTGCTGATGTCGCGCACGGCCGGCGCCGAGCTGAGCGGCCAGCGCGTCGGCGTCACTGCACCCGGTAGAGGATGACCCAGCCGTCGCGCCGGACCTCGCGCAGGTGGTCCGGGTCCGGCGGCGGGCCATCATGGGCGTTGAAGCGCAGCAGGTAGTCGTAGCGCTGCGGCCAGGACCAGAGCTGGCAGGGAATTTCCGGCGCGACCATGCCGCAGCGGCCGGGCGGCGGCGGAATCGTCACCGCCGGCGCCAGCTCCCGCGTCAGCGGCATGTAGCCGTCTGACTGCGCCAACTGCTCATACGGCGGGCGCAGCGCGATCGGCTGCTTGCCCGCGGCGGTGAAGATCATCGGCCAGAACGCCTCGCGCTCCAGCGTGACCAGGGCCGGCAGGTGCTGATACGCCACGGTGCGACGCAGGATGCGGTGCGACGCCGGCTCGTCGGCCTCGGTGTGCCAGGGGCTGTCGCCGTCGCGCACCGCCAGCACCCGCGCCCCGGGCGGGATCGGTGCGATCGCAGCCTCCACCTGCGCCAGCAGGCCCGCCTGCTCGGACCACAGCCGCGTCATCGCCGCGCTGCGCAGGCCGACCAGCGCCACCACCGCCACCGCCAGCGCCCGCAGCAGGACGAGCGGCAGCACCGGCTGCACCCCGGCGATGCCGACCAGCGCCAGCGGCAGGCTCAGCCGCTCATAGACCATCGCATTGTCGGCCAGCACCGCCGGCAGCAGCGCATAGCCCGCGCACAGGCACAGGAACGCGAGCCACATCCCCGGCGCCACCAGCAGCCGCCGGCGCAGGGCGGCGCCGGCGACCGGCAGCACCACCAGCGCCGCCGCGGCCGCGCCGATCGCGGTGCCCTGCCCGGTGAAGCCGGCGAGCAGCCAGCGCGCACGGAACCCCGGCTCGGACAGCAGGCCGAGATGCAGCACCTGCCAGACCGCCTGCCCGAGCGTTCCGGCGCTGGTGTAGCTGTGGGCCGGGCCGAACGCCTTGTAGAGCGCGAGCGGCACCAGCGCCGCCGCCAGCAGCGGCAGCAGCCGCCGCATCGCGCCGCCGCGCCGCAGCCCGCCCCCCAGCTCGGTCGATGCCATCAGCAGCACCAGCAGCCCGAAGCCGACGATGTGCGACAGCAGGCAGGCAACTCCCCAGCCGGCGCTGCCGGCCACGGTCAGCGCCTGCCCGCCCGGCTCCCCGCGGCCGGTGCGGCGCGCGTGCCATGCCGCGCCGAACAGCGCCAGCCCGACCGCCACCAGGTAGTTCAGGAAGCCATACACCAGGAAGGCGCTGACCGCGGCCAGCACCGCCGTCCAGGGCCACCAGCTCCGCGTGCCGAACCAGGCGCGGTGCAGCGCCACCGTGCCCGCCGGCGGCAGCAGGATGGAAGCGGCGATGAACAGCTTGCCGGCAACCGTCAGCGGCAGGATGTGCGCCAGCGGCGGCACCAGCAGGTCCATCGCCATGTTCGGGATGAACGCCCAGGTGATGCGGAACATCGCGTGCAGCGCCGGCGTGCCGGCCCCGGTCGCGAGCACCTGCATGCGCGCCAGGTGGTTCGGGTAATCGACCAGGAACGGGATGCGGACGGCCAGCAGCGGCACGGTCAGCAGCAGCCCCAGCAGCCCCGCCGCCGCCCAGCGGAGCCAGGGCCGGCCGCCGGCATGCCACGCCACCGTCGCCGCCGTCAGCGTCTCCGGCGGCGCCGGACGCGGCGCGGGGGGATGCACGACATGCATGATGGGTCTCCGGACCTGCGGGCGGGGTGCGGGGCTGTAAGCGCGCGAGCCGGCTGCGGGACGCGGCGGCTGCCGCAGTGCGGCATCACGATCCGGTCAGCCGCCCGCCGGCTCCGGCCGTACCGCCATTCCCTGGAACAGCCGGACCCCGTGCAGACGCCCCCAGGCCAGCGCGCGCGGATCGTCGGCGCGGCCCAGCACCAGCCGCGACGGATCGGCGCCGGCGCGCTCCGGGTCGGTCGCCGCCAGCCGGTCGGTCCAGTCGATCCGCAGCAGATCGACCCCCAGCCGCTCCGCCGGCAGGGTGTCCAGCAGCGCCGCATCGGCGAGGTGCAGCGCCAGGCGGTAGCCGCGTGCGCGGGCGAAGCCGCGCGCGAAGGTGAACGCCGCCGGGTCCGCCAGCACGTCCGGCGCCCGCAGCTCCAGCAGGACGCGCCGGCGCAGCGCCGCCGGCAGGGCGGCATCCAGGCGCAGGAAATCCCGGCTCAGCACGCCGGCGACCGACAGGTCGATGGCGAACGGCCCGGCCCGCAGCAATTCCCCGGGGGTTGCCAGCAGCACCAGCATGCGGCGCTCCAGCGTCGCGCAGAGGCGGCGGAACAGCCAGGGCGCGCCGCGGCAGTTGCGGCCCGGCGCCAGCTCCGCGACGATCTCGCCGACCGACAGCACCCGCTTCTCCCAGGCAAGGCGCGCCCGCCGCTCGGCGGCGAGCGACCAGACCGGGCGGCGGCGGGCGAAGCGCGCCACGTCGGCATGGGCCAGCGCGGCTTCCAGCCGGGCGAGATCGGCTTCGTCCAGGACCGGGCGGGTATCGGCCGCTGCCGGCGTGCCCCCCGCCGTGGCGCCGGCGCGGGCCAGCGCCAGCAGCGCGTCTGCCTGCGCGGGCAGGTCGAGTACGCAGGACAGCGCGCGCGGATCGGTGGCGGCGTCGCCGGCGAACAACTCCCCCACCGCCGCCAGCGCGGCGCGCAGCGGCCCTTCCGCCCGGCCACGCCACAGCAGGGCGATGTCGCCGTTCGCGAGGTCGAAGCTCTCGGCCCGGTCGGCGCCGCGCAGCGGATCGAGCGCCGCCCGCGCGAGGCGCAGGTGATGCGGCCGGGCCATGCGCGGCGGAAGCTGCGACAGCCGCAGCACGAAGGCCCGCCGCGCAACCCCCGAGGCGGCGGAGGAGGCGATGCGGGCGATCAGCGCCGCGGTGTCGTCCCGCCCGCCCGGCGCTGCCTCCGGCATCGTCACTGCGGCAGCGGCCGGGGGGCGTCGGCATCGAGCAGGTCGGGATGCCGGCAGAACTGCCGCCCGGCCGGCGCGGCGGCGGCCGCCCGGTCGGCGCATTGCCGCAGCGTGCAGCCGGCAGCCGCCGGGCAGCCCATCTGGCGCGATGCCGCCAGCAGGGCATCCACATAGCGGCCTTGGAAGCCGCTGATGCCATGCGCCACGCCCCAGCGCATCGCCGCCTCGCCATCGACGCGGCACAGCACGATGCGCCCCGGCCCGGACGCGGCGAGCGCGTCGGCGAGCGGCTCCTGCCCGCTGCCGGCGAGCTGCGGCGACCACTCCAGCTTCAGCAGGTCCGCGGGCAGCGTCCAGGGCCGCGCCACCAGCATCGCCAGCGGCGCCACGCCGTCCAGCGCCAGGGTGCAGCCGGCGCGCGCGGTGATGCGCCGGGCCTCGGCGAAGGCCGCCGGGTCGGCGACCGCATCGGCGAGCGCGACCTCCACCCCGAACCCGGCGCCGCGGGACCGGCAGGCGGCGGCGAAGGCGGCGAAGGCAGGGGCGGCGATGCTGCCCAGCGCCAGATCCAGGTGCATCCGCGGTCCCGGCCGCCGCGCCGCATCCAGCGGGCCGCCGCCGCCCAGCGCGGCGGTCAGTGCCGCCAGCAGCGCCCCGTCGCTGCGCAGCGCGAACTGGCGCAGCAGCAGCGCGTCCTCGGCCAGCGCCGCGGCATCGTCCAGCCGCGGCTGCAGTGCCGCCAGGCTGAGCGCGACCTCGCGGAACAGCGGGCGCAGCGTCGATGCGGTGCCGCAGGCGCGGTCCAGCGTCACCGCGACCTGCCGCGTCGTCAGCTCGGGCCAGTCCGCCGGGCCGATCGCCCGCACCGCCGCCGTGACCAGCAGCGGCGAGACCGCGTCCGGCGCCGTCATCCCGCCGCGCGGCGGCGAGCGGTCGGCGAACCGTCCGGCGGCGTAGTCGAGCAGGCGGCCCGCGTCCGCCTCCAGGTCCCAGAACGACAGCAGGTCGGCGGGGTCGGGCGCGTCCACGTGCAGCAGCCGGCCGAGCGCGTCCGGCAGCGCCGCGGCGTCCGGGGTCAGGGTGCAGATCAGCACCTGATCGCCGTTGCCGAGGGCGAACACCTGGCCCTCGCTGCGCTGCGCCGCGTCCTGCAGGATGGCGCCGGCGACCCGCTGGTGGTGCGGCCGCGGGGCGGGCGGCCGGAGGCGGGACAGATGCAGCACCAGCGCCGCCCGGCGGGCTGGATGGCGGGCGGCCCGTTCCGCGGCGCTGCGCAGCAGCCGCTCGGCGGAGCGGGGTGCGGCCACGGCGTCGGGCCGCCAGCCGGCCTCGCTGAGGCGGGCTTCGCTCATCCTGCCCGCCCGGGGCATTCTGCCACCATGCCGACCGTACCCCTCGCAGATTGTGTTCAGCCGCCGCTCGAATGCGGCGGAGCGGGACGCTAGGCTGCCGCCCCATGATTACGCTCACGTTAGCGCCGGCCACCCTGCCGCCCGGCCAGCGCATCTACGCAATCGGCGACGTGCATGGCTGCGACGACCGTCTGCAGGTGATGCACCAGTTGATCGCGGCCGACCTTGCCGCCCGGCCGATCGGGCAGCCGTTGCTGGTGCATCTCGGCGATTACATCGACCGCGGCGAGGCGAGTGCCGCGGTGCTGGCGCGGCTGCTGCGCGCAGCGCCCGTCCCGGCGATGCCGGCGGTGAACCTGATGGGCAATCACGAGGCGATGCTGCTGGAGGCGCTGGACAGCGGCGAGTCGGATGCCGTGATGCAGTGGCTGTCCAATGGCGGGGCGGAGACGCTGGCGAGCTGGGGCCTGTCCCGCCGGTCGCGGGTGCGCGACTGGGGCCGCAGCATCCCGCGCGAGCAACTGGCGCTGCTGCGCCGCCTGGCGCTGCGGCACGTGGCCGGCGGCTACGTGTTCGTCCATGCCGGGCTGCGGCCCGGCGTGCCGCTGGAGCGGCAGTCGCGTCACGATATGCTATGGATTCGCGAGCCATTCTTGTCCTGGTCCGGCGACTGGGGTTTCGTGGTGGTGCATGGCCACACGCCGGAGCATGATGTCGTGGTGCGACCGAACCGGATCGGAATCGATACCGGTGCGGTCCTGGGCGGGGTGCTGACATGCGTGGTGCTGGAGGAGAACCGGATGGGATTCCTGCGCGCGTGACCGCGGCCGAGGGATTCGCGGCCGGCGCCGCCCAGTCCGCCGAACTGGTGGCGGCGATACGCCGGCTGGCGCGGGCCAGCGTGCTGGTGATCGGCGACGCCATGCTGGACCAGTATGTCTGCGGCCAGGTGGAGCGGGTCAGCCCCGAGGCGCCGGTGCCGGTGCTGGCGGTGGAGCGCGAGCTGGCGATGCCGGGCGGCGCCGGCAATGTGGTGCGCAACCTGGGCGCGCTGGGCGCGGCGGTGGCGTTCGTCTCGGTGGTCGGCGACGATCAGGCGGGCTCCGACCTCACCGGCCTGATCGGCGGCCAGCCGGGCGTGGAGCCGTGGCTGCTGGTGCAGGGCGGGCGCACCACCACGACCAAGATCCGCATGGTCGCGCGCGGCCAGCAATTGCTGCGGGTGGACCGGGAGAACACCGCGCCGCTGCACCCCAAGCTTGCCGAGCGGATGCTGCGGATCGCCTCCGACGCGATGGCGGCGACCTCGATCACCATCCTGTCCGAC
>JAKAZX010000195.1 GCA_021826485.1 Pseudomonadota bacterium
GCGGCGGCGGAGGCAACCACGGCCGGCGATCAAGCCTGCGCCAAGCGGGGTTCCTCCGGCGCCGCCCTGCGCTATCGTTGCATCGTCACGGATCGGAGATTCGCCATGCGCCGCCTCGCCGCCGCCTTGCTCGCACTGGCCATCGCCGGCGACGCCGCGGCGCAGAGCGGCCCGCCGCCGCATGCTTGGCTGTTCGGCGCCTGGACCGGCGGCCTGTTCCCCGCCGCCCAGCACCTGACCGCCGAGGCCTGCCTTGCCCAGCCGAGCGTGGTGTTCACCCGCGACGTCGTGCTGCGCGCCTCCCTGACCGATGCGACCTATGTGCAGCGCGTGGTGGCGACGGCGCGCGCCAGCACCGGCCGCACCGACTTCACCTTCGCCTCCGTCCCCGCCACGGCCGGCGCCACCGACCCGCTGACCGGCCTGCCCACCACCGGCAGCGCCGCCCAGGGCTTCGGCTGCGCCGGGCCGGACGAACTGCACGTGGTCCGCGTCAGCGCCAACGAAATCACGTTCCCCGGCTGCGCCGATTTCCCGAACCCGCTGGTGCGCTGCCCGAGCCGGTAGCCACGCGGCAGGATGACGGGACGGAGCTAGTCCCGCGCGCCGCTGGCTGCGAGCCAGTCGCGGATCCCGCCGGCCGATACGTCGAATGGATCGGGGAAGCGGGCCATCAGGTCCGGGCGGCGGCGATACAGGCGGCGGGCGGCGGGCGGGATGGGCGTGCCGTCGCTGTAGCGGCCGTAATGCCACGCCGGCGGGTCAGGCGGGCCAGCGTGTGCGGCGAGCCGCCGCGCGTACCAGCGCCACAGCTCGTGCGGCACGTGCGACGTGCCGGCGTAGCGGTCCGTCATCGCGTCGCCGGCGCCGCCGTGCTTGCTGAAATGGTAGAACGTGAGCGGCGCGCCGTTCGCGGTGATGCGGCCGTCCGCCGTCACCGCCAGGGTGCGGCGGCTGAGGTTCCAGCTTGCCACGTTCCAGCCGGGATCGCGCACGATGCCGACGCGCGGAAACAGCGCGGGCGCGAGGTCGCAGTATTTCTGGTCGGTGAACAGGCCGCGCTCCGGCGCATCGAAACACGCTTCGTGCAGGCGCGCCGCCCACCAGCCGGCGAAGGCGCGGCCGGCCGCATCGTTGCGCACGGCGAGGAAGCCGAGATTGAACACGCCGTAGCGCAGGGCGGCGGCCTCGTTGTCGGCGATCGCGCCGGGCGCGTCGTTGGGCGCAAGCTGGTGCGGCGTGAGCAGGACGGAGGCGCGGGTGAGCCGCTCCTCCAGCGTCGCGAGCGGATGGAACACGGCGATGTCGGGATCGAGATACAGCACGCGCTCTGCGCCGGCGGCGAGCAGGCGGCACAGCATCGCACCCTTCACGGCGGTACATGCCTCCACCAGATCATGGCGGAACATCCAGCCGCGGAACTGCGGAATGCCGAGATCGGCGGCGGCGATCACGCGGTCGAAGCCGGCCGTCGCCGCGGCCAGCGGAAACCCCGGCGGCGGGCGATCGACCAGCACCGCCCAGAGCGGCCAGCCGGGATGCGCGGCGCGCAGCGTCTCGGCCAGCACGCGGGCGCGCGGCAGATAGTTCAGCGCGAAGCTGGTGAAGCAGATCACGCGACGAACAGCGGCACGCGCCAGTAGCGCAGCATCGGCGCGATCCGCACGTCCAGGCAGCGCGCCGCCGCAACGTCGATCGCGGCGTCGCCGTCGGTCCAGCGCAACTCGTCCTCCGCCGCGTGCCAGCCGGCGCCGAGCCGCACGGGCGGAACCGGCACCCCGTCCAGCGCCAGCGCGCGGACCGCGACGCCGAGGTGCCGTCCGTCCCCGCACAGCGCCGGGTCCCATGCGGTGTCGAGGCTGCGGGAGCGCAGGCGCACCACGCGGCGGCGCGCGGCGGCGGGCGGCAGGGCGAAGCGGAACACGTCGCGGTCCCGCGCGGCGTCGATGCGCCTGCGGCCGATCAGCAGGTGCAGGTCGGGGTCATCGGTGATCGCCGCGGCGTCGGACAGCGCCAATGTCGCGGTGGACCCGACATGGTGCAGGTGTGCCCCCGGTCGGCCGGCTTCGCGGCGGGCGCGGACCAGCGGCACCGCGCGGCGCGACAGGACGAAGGCGGCGAGTGCGTCGGCATCCGCAAGCACCGCGCCGCGCCCGGTCGCGCGGACCAGGGCGGCGATATGGCCGCTGCCGGCAACGGTCAGCAGGTCCGCCCCGGCGGCCAGCGCCTCATGCGCGGCGTAGCTGAAGGTTTCCGGCCAGGGCGACAGCGCCAGCACGAGGTCGATGCGGCGGGCGGCGAGCGCCTGCTGCATGACGAACGGGGCGGCCGGGGTGACGCTGACGGCCACCCCTGCCAGCCCGTCCATCGGCCGCAGGGCGGCGGCATCGGCGAAGTGGAAGAACCGGTACTCCGGCAGGGCGCGGGCGGCGCCGACCAGATCGCGGAACCAGGGCCAGCCCTTGTGATACGCGGCGGCGCCGATGAAGCCGATGCGCACCGGCCCGCCCGCCGCCGGCCGCGGCGGCTGGGGCGCCAGGACGGCATGGGGATGCACATGAACGGCAGCCACCTTCAGGCCGGTGCTGCGCGTCCAGGCTGCCGCGGCGGTGGCGGACGGGGCGGCGAGGCAGAACGGCACCGCGGCGAACAGCGCCCGCACGCGGGCGAGATGCTCGACGCGGCCGTCCCCGTGGCGGCAGATGCGGCAGCCGAGACTGTCCGGCGGCGGCCCGTGGCAGGGGGCGATGTCGTTGCGCAGCAGCCGCGGGCTGGCGCAGCCGGCGCCGTAGTCATGCGCCCAGAAGACGCGCTCATGCGGGCGCAGGGCGGCGGCCAGCGCAGCCACCGTCTCCGGCTGCCAACCGTGCAGGGCATGCACCACCAGCAGCCGCCGCAGCGCCGCCGGCAGGGCGCGCAGCGCCGCCGCCAGTCGGTCGGCGGTCGCGACCCCGAGCCATGCCCCGTCCAGCGTCACCCCGAGTGCGGCGGGCGCGTCCGCCGCGGGGGCGAGGCCGTGGCCGGCGACGGCGGGGCAGAGATGGAGATAGGTGCCGCCGTCCCCGTTGACCTTGCGCTGCTCGCCGGCGATCAGCAGTTGGGTGCCGCCGGGAATCTCCGTGTAGCGGTCATGGCTGAGGGCGAGCACGAGGCCGCGCGCCCCGGCACAGGCCGCCGCCAGCCGTTGGCGCAAAACGGCCGGGCCGAGCGGGTCGGCGGGCAGCGCGGCCGGCGGCGCGGCGGGGTGGGGGCGGTCCAGCTCCTCCCGCCATGGGCCGCCGGGGGGGCGCGGCGGACGGCCTTCCCGCCGACCGCGCTCCAGGTAGTGCCAGAGCGGATTGAGGCCGGCGCCGGCCACGTCGGGATTGGCGCGCAGATAGTATTCCGTCGCGAACCAGGCGCTGGGGTCCCGCCCCTCCCGCCAGCCGGCGCGCCAGTAATGTTCCGCCGCCGCCATGCCGGCCCGCGCCACGTCCGGGTTGCGGGCGAGGTAGAAGGCGGCATCCACCGAAGGGGCGATGCGCGCGAGCACCGGGTCCATCCGCCGGGACGTAACCGGCGGGATGCTGCCGGAGGGTTAAGGCGCGGTCAGCCGGGCTTGCCGGCGGCGAAGGTCACCGCCTCCTCCGCCGCGCGGAACAGGGCGCGGGCCTTCTGGCGGGTTTCCTCCCACTCCGCCACCGGGTCGCTGTCGGCGACCACGCCGCAGCCGGCCTGCACGTGCATCGTGCCGTCCTTCACCACCGCGGTGCGCAGCGCGATGCAGGTGTCCATCGTGCCGTCGGGCGCGAAATAGCCGACGCAGCCGGCATAGATGCCGCGGCGGGTCGGCTCCAGCTCCTCGATGATCTCCATGGCCCGCACCTTGGGCGCGCCGGTCAGCGTGCCGGCGGGGAAGCCGGCGGTCAGCGCGTCGATCGCGTCCAGCCCCTCACGCAGCCGGCCCTGCACGTCCGAGGCGATGTGCATGACATGGCTGAACCGCTCGATCGCGAAGCTTTCGGTGACCCGCACGCTGCCGATCTCGGCGACGCGGCCGACATCGTTGCGGCCGAGATCGAGCAGCATCAGGTGTTCCGCCCGCTCCTTCGGATCGGCGAGCAGCTCGGCCTCCAGCGCCTGATCCTCCTCATGCGTCGCGCCGCGGCGGCGGGTGCCGGCGAGCGGGCGGATGGTGACGGTGCCGTCGCGCAGGCGGACCAGGATCTCCGGGCTGCTGCCGACCACGGCGAAGCCGCCGAAATCCAGGTGGAACAGGAACGGTGCCGGGTTGATGCGGCGGAGCGCGCGATACAGCGCGAACGGCGGCAGCGCGAACGGGACGGAGAAGCGCTGGCTCGGCACCACCTGGAACACGTCGCCGGCGCGGATGTATTCCTTCCCCCGCTCCACCGCCGCAATGAATTCGGCGCGGGTGAAGTTGGAGGCCGGGTCGGGGAGCGGCGGCAGGGCGACCGGCGGGGCGGCCAGCGGCAGCGGGCGGGCCAGCGCCGCCTCCGCCTCCGCCAGTGCTGCCTGGGCGCCTTCCCAGGCCTGCGCGGCGGTCACGTCCGGCCGCGGATGGACCGGGGCGGCGAGCGTCAGCAGGTCGGTGACGGTGTCGAAGATGGCGAACAGCGTCGGGCGCAGCATCAGCGCCTCCGGCACGTCGATCGCCGGCTGGTTCTTCTCCGGCAGATGCTCCATCTGGCGGACCATGTCGTAGCCGAGATAGCCGACCAGCCCGCCCGCCATCGGCGGCAGGCCGGGCGGGACGGTCAGGCGGCATTCGGCGGCCAGCGCCCGCAGGCTGTCGAGCGGGGCGCGGTCGTCGGCGGCGAAGGCGTAGGGGGCGGAACGGGCGTGGCGGTTGATCTCCGGCCGGCCGCCGCGGCAGCGCCAGATCAGGTCCGGGGCGAGGCCGATGATCGAATACCGCCCGCGCGAGGCCCCGCCCTCCACGCTTTCGAGCAGGAAGGCGTTGGGCTTGCCCTCGGCGAGCTTCAGATAGGCCGCGACCGGGGTCAGCAGGTCGGCGATGCTGCGCCGCCACACCAGCCGCCCGCGCCCCTGCTCGTAATCCTGGCGGAACTCGGCGAAGCCGGGGGCCGGGGCGTAGGTCATCGCGGGCGGTCCTTCACTCGCCGTTGCCGGCGAGGCTGTCGATGGCGGTCGGGTTGACGTAGGGGTTGGCGCGGTCGCGCACCGCGGCGGCGAAGATTTCCTGCATGTCGGTGCCGACCGCGTGGCCGAGCGCATCGCGCACCTGACCCCAGCCCACCGGATCGGCCTTCGGGTCCGGATCGTCGATGGCGGCGAGCGAGGCGACCACGAACCCCTCCGGCGTCTCGACCATAGTTGCGGCACCGGGCTTCGGCAGGGCGAACAGCGGCCCGAGCAGTTGCCGCGGCACCCCCTCGGTCGGCGAATCGCGGCCGGCGGGGGGCAGGCGCTCCACTTTCAGCCCGGCGGCGGCGGCGGCCTCGGCGATCGGGTGGCCCTGCTCCAGCGCGTGCAGCAGGTTGGCGGCCACGCTTTCCTGCTCGCGCCGCACCTGATCGGCGGTCCAGTCGGCCTGCACCTGTGCGGCCACCTGATCGAACGGCCGCGGCTTCGGCGGTTCGATACTGTCCACCGTGACGGCGAAGAAGGACTGCGACCCGTCCGGCCCGTTCGGCCCCGGCGTCAGCTTCGGCGCGTCGCCCGGCTTGGCCTGGAAGGCGGCGGCGGCGACCGCCTGGCGAAGCCCCTCCGGTCCCGGGATCGGCGCCTTCTGCCCGCCCGGCGTGTCGCCCGCCGCGTCCAGCGTGCCGGTGACGGCGGCGACGCCGAGATCGCCCGGCAGCGCGTCCAGCCCGGTGCCGGAGGACAGCAGGTTGTCGATGCGGTTGGCGCGGTCGTAGATCAGGTCGGCGGCCTTTTCCGCCACCACGCGGGCGCGCAGCGCATCCCGCGCCTCCTCGAACGTTTCGGCCTTGCCGGGTTCCACCTTGGTCACCTTCAGCACGTGCCAGCCGAGCGCGCTGTGGACCGGCGGGGGCACCGTGTCCTCCGGCGTCGCGAACACCGCGTCACCGAGTTCGGGGGCGGGAAACTCGCTGCGCGTCGCGTCGCTCAGCTCCACCGGCGCCGCGCCGAGCTTGGCCGCTTCCGCCTGCATCGTCGCCCAGTCGGCGCCGGCCTGCCATTGCTCGGCCAGCTTCTGCGCCTCCGCCTCGTCCTGCGTCAGGATGACATCGACGCTGCGGCGCTCAGGCGTGTTGAACTCCGCCTTGTGCTGGTCCCACGCCGCCTTCAGGTCCTCATCGCTGAGCTGCACGTCCTTCGCAACCGTCTCGGGCGACAGCACGATCGCCTTGATCCGGCGGTATTCCGGCGTGCTGTAGCGGTCGGGGTGATCGGCCCACCAGCGCTGCAACTGCGTGTCGGTCGGTGCCGGCGGGGCGGGGGCACCGGCGAGCGGGATGCGCACCGCATCGGCCACCCGCTTCTCATGCTGGAAGGCATAGACCTGGCGGGCCATCTGGTCGGGCGAGGCGGCACCGGCGGCGACCGCGTCCAGCATCTGCTGTTGCAGGAGCTGTTCGCGCAGCAGCGCGAGGAAGCGCGGCTCGTTCATGCCGTTGTTGCGCAGCACGTTGTCCATCAGCGCGCGCTCGAACTTGCCGGATTTGTCGTGAAACGCCGGCATGTCGAACACGGCGCGGCGCAGCGCGCCGTCCGGCACCGCGAGGCCGAGCCGCTCGGCCTCCGCCTTCAGCGCGGTCTGCGTCACCACCTGCTCGATCGACTGCATGGCCACGCTGCGGCGGATGTCCGGCGACGGATCGCTGATGCCCATGCTGCGCGTGGTCTGCGTCAGGTTGCGCTGATACGCCTCCTGCAATTCGGGGAATTCGATGCGATGGCCGGCGACGCTGGCCGGCGCGCCGCTGCGGCCGAGGTTGCGGATCACGTCGCCGATCCCCCACATGGCGAAGGCGGCGACCAGCAGCAGGAACAGCAGCCGCGCGGGCCAGGTGTTCAGCGAGCGGCGGAAGGTGGCGAGCATCGGGCGAACCTGTGGGGGCTTGGGCGGCCGGACCATAGGAAGAGTGCCGCCCATTTGCCAGCCCCGCCACCCGTGGCGTAGCAAGCGGCCATGCGCTCCCTGATCGCCGGCAACTGGAAGATGAACGGACGGCTCGCGGATGCCGAGCGGATCGCCGCCCCGCTGCGCGCGCCGGCCGCCGCCCTGGGCTGCGACCTGCTGGTCTGCCCGCCGGCGACGCTTTTGGCCGGGATCGCCCGCCTGCTTGCCGGCAGCGCGGTCGCGGTCGGGGCACAGGACTGCCACGCCGCGCCGGACGGCGCCCATACCGGCGACCTGTCCGCCGCCATGCTGCGCGACGCCGGGGCAAGCCATGTCATCCTCGGCCATTCCGAACGGCGTGCCGACCACGGCGAAACCGACGCCGTAGTGCGTGCGAAGGTCACGGCGGAGATGGCGGAAGGCCT
>JAKAZX010000196.1 GCA_021826485.1 Pseudomonadota bacterium
GCGGCGCGGGGCCGGGCGGTGGCGGGCCGGGCGGGTTCGGCGGCGGCGGTGCCGGCGGTGGCGCCGCGGGAAGCGGCGCGCGGGTGCTGGGTCAGGGCGGGTTCGGTGCCGGCAGTTCGCCGGGCTACACCGGCGGCGGGGGCCTCGGTGCCGGGGGCGACATCTTCATCCAGCAGGGCGGCACGCTGGCGATCGAGGGCACGGGCGGGCTGGCGGCCGGCACGGTCCAGGGTGGCGCCGGCGGGAGCAGCGCCAGCGTCACGAACGGCGACGCCTTCGGGTCCGCCCTGTTCATCCAGGGCAACCAGAGCGTCACCCTCGACGCCGGGAGCGGCAACACGCTCGCGGTCAGCGGCGTCATCGCCGATCAGAACGGGGCGTGGTTCAGCCTCGGCAACACCGTGGCCGACAGCGGCGCCTCGAACGCCGGGACGCCGAATGCCGGCATCGGCACGCTGGTGATCGGTGCCGGCGTGGTGCAGCTCGATGCCGCCAACACGTTCAGCGGGCCGCTGGTGGTGCAGGGCGGCGGCGATGCGCTGAGCATCTCCGCCGACGATCAGCTCGGCATCGCCGCGGTCGGCGGCAGCGTCGATCCGAACGTGCTGACGCTGGATGCGGGCAGTACACTCGATCTGACGGCGGGGTTCACGCTCGATCATGCGATCGTGGCGGCGGGCGATCCGACCTTCGTCGTGCAGCCGGGCAGCCTGGTCGTCGATACCGCGCCGATCACAGACGGGACGACGCCCGGCACGCTGGAGGTGACCGGCGGCGGCGCGCTGGAACTGGCGGGAACCGGCGACAGCTACTCCGGCGGCACGACGGTCACGCCCGGCAGCACGCTGATCGTCGCGGCGGCGGATGCGACCGGCAGCGGCACCGCGACGTTCCTGGGCGCGAGCCGGCTGGTGGTCGATCCGGGCGCCAGCTTCGGCGGGGCCGCGCAGGCGACGCCGGGTGCCGGGGCGGTGCTGGAACTGGCCGGGACCAGCGCCGGAAACCTGGACGGCATCGGCACGACGATCACCGGCTTCGATACCATCGTCCTCGATTCCGGGAGTGACTGGACGCTGCGCGGCACCGGCGCGGGCTTCGCCGCCGCATCGCTCATCACCGGCTTCGTGCAGGGCCAGACGCTCGATCTGACGAATGTCGGGCTGGAGACATCGGCCACCATCGGCGCGGGGAACCTGCTGACGCTCGCGGGCGGGAGCGCGGCGGTGACGCTGCATCTCGATCCCGCGGCGAACTATGCGGGCGAATACGTCCTGCTCGGCAGCGACGGTGCGACCGGCACGACGGTCGGGCTGGTGCAGAACACGTTCACCATCGCCAGCGCCGCGCAGTGGAACACCGATGTCGGGCTGATCGACACCGGCGGGGCGGATGCGGCGGCGAACGTGCCCTATACGTTCGACATTGCCGGTTCCTTCGCGCCCACGGCGGCGATGGCGGCGGTGAACCTGGATGCGGGGGCGAGCCTGCTGATCCAGGGCAACGGCGCGACGCTGAACGGCAGCGGCGGCAATGCCGGGCTGCTGGTCCATGGCGGCGCGGTGACGATCGACAATCTGGCGCTCGACAACATGCGCGCGGTGGGCGGCGCCGGCGGCAGCGGCCTTGCCGGCGGCGGCGGCGGCGCGGGGCTGGGCGGGGCGCTGTTCGTCGCGTCGGGCGCGTCGGTCGCGCTGTCCGGCGTGTCGTTTGCCGGGGATTCGGCGACCGGCGGGGCCGGCGGCGCCGCCGGCGCCGGCGGCTACGGCGGCGGCGGCGGGCTGGGCGCCGGCGGCCACAGCGGCGGGGTCGGCGGGTCCGGCACCGCGGGCGGCACGGGCGGCGGATTGTCCACGCCGATCCCCGGCGTGGCCACGGGCACCGGCGCGTTCGGTGCCGGCGGCAGCACCGGGGCAACCGCCCTCCGCCCCGGCGGCTTCGGCGGCGGCGGCGCGGCGGCGTTTTCGGGCGCCGGCGCCGGCGGCTTCGGCGGTGGCGGCGGGGGAGTCAACGCCTTCGCAGGCGGGGACGGCGCCGGCGGCTTCGGTGCCGGCGGCGGGTCCGGTTCGGGCGGCGGCGGCGGGCTGGGCGCCGGCGGCGATGTCTTCGTCCAGGCGGGCGGCGCGCTCAGCATCAGCGCCGGCACGC
This sequence comes from Pseudomonadota bacterium, assembly GCA_021826485.1. GTDB lineage: Bacteria > Pseudomonadota > Alphaproteobacteria > Acetobacterales > Acetobacteraceae > JAFKFJ01. The sequence continues at coordinate 2,146 of JAKAZX010000196.1, forward strand.
TGGCGGCCGGGACCGTCACGGGCGGCGCGGGGTCCGCCGGCGCGGCCAAGGGTGGCGCCTTCGGCTCCGCCCTGTTCCTTCAGGGCAACCAGACGGTCACGCTGGACCCCGGCAGCGGGCAGACGCTGGGCATCGGCGGCGGGATCGCCGATCAGACCGGGTCGCTGCCGCCGGCGAGCAGCCGCGGTGCCGGCGGCGTGGTTGTCGATGGCGCCGGCGTGGTGGTGATGCAGGCGGCGAACACCTACACCGGCGGCACCACGCTGGACGGCGGCACGCTGGATGTCGCGGCGGCCGGCGCGGCGGGCGGCGGGGGCGTCACCTTCGATGCGTCCGCGGTGCTGCGCATCGACACGGCGGCGCTGGCGGGTTCGGGCAGCAGCCTGAGCTTCGCGAACGCGCTGGCCGGTTTCTCGGCGGCGACGCAGGGCAGCGTCGATCTGACCGGGCTGACCTTCGTTGCCGGGCAGATGACGGCATCGGTCGCCGGCGGGGTGCTGGCGGTCGGCAACGGCAGCCAGACGGTGGCGCTGGCGCTCGGCAGCGGCGGGCAGGGGTTCTATCGGCTGGCCGCCGACGGCTCCGGCGGCACGTTGGTGACGGCCTGCTTCGCCGCCGGCACGCGGATCGCGACCGCGGCGGGCGAGGTGCCGGTGGAGGCGCTGCGCACGGGCGATGCGATCCGCGCCGCCGATGGCGCGCTGCGGCGGCTGTGCTGGCTCGGCCATCGCACCATCGATTGCCGGCGGCATCCGCGGCCGTGGGATGTCTGGCCGGTGCGGGTGGCGGCGCATGCGTTCGGCCCCGGCCGGCCGCACCGGGCGCTGTATCTGTCGCCCGATCATGCGGTGTTCGCGGACGGGGTGCTGATCCCGGTCCGCTATCTGGTGAACGGCGCGACGGTGGTGCAGGCGCCGCGCGAACGGGTCACCTACTACCATGTCGAACTGCCGCGGCATGACGTGGTGCTGGCCGAGGGGCTGGCCTGCGAAAGCTATCTGGACACCGGCAACCGGGCGGCGTTCGCCAATGCCGGCACGACGGTCATGCTGCATGCCGACTTCGCCCGTGGCGTGTGGGCGCGCGCGTCGTGTGCGCCGCTGGTGACGGCGGGGGCGGCGGTGCAGGCGGTGCGGCGGGGGCTGCTGGCGCGGGCGCGCGGCCTGGGGCATCGCGGCACGCGGGCGGCCTGCCTGCGGGTGCTGGCGGGCGGCAGGGTGCTGCGGCCGGTGGCAGACACGGCGGGGCTGCGCTGGCGGCTGCCGGCGGGGGTGGCGGCGGTGTGGCTGGTCTCCCGCAGCGCGGTGCCGGCCTGGACCGATCCGGAGGCCGCGGATCACCGCCGGCTGGGGGTGGCGGTCGGGCGGATCGAGCTGGATGGTGCCGCGCTGGCGCTGGACGATGCCCGGCTGGGCGAGGGCTGGCACGCGCCGGAAGGCGGCTGGCGCTGGACCGACGGGGATGCGCTGCTGGCCACCGGCGGCGCGCGCGAACTGACGCTGACCCTCGCCATGACTGCCCGCTACTGGCGTCCCGCGGTGGGAACCGCCCATCGGGCCGCCTGACGCCGCCGGTCAGCCGCGCGGTGCCCCGATCGGCGGGGCCGCGTCGGTCATGTCGGCGAGCACCTCGGCGACGTGGCGCACCTTGACCGCGCTGCCCTCGCGGGACAGCCGGCCGGCCATGTTGAGCAGGCAGCCGAGATCGCCGGCCAGCAGCGTGTCCGCCCCGGTCGCGGCGATGTCGCGCGCCTTGTCGGTCACCATGCGCGTCGAGATCGCCGGGTATTTCACGCAGAACGTGCCGCCGAAGCCGCAGCACACCTCCGGCTCCTGCATTTCCGTGAGGGTCAGGCCGGCGACTCTGCCGAGCAGCCGGCGCGGCTGCTGCTTGATGCCGAGTTCGCGCAGGCCCGAGCAACTGTCGTGGTAGGTGACGGTGCCGGCATAGCGCGCCTCCACCGCCGGGACGCCCATCACATCGACCAGGAAGCTGACCAGTTCATGGCAGCGCGCGCCCAGCGCGGCGGCGCGCGCCTTCAGGTTGGGGTCGTCGTCGAACAGATGCGGCAGATGCTCGCGCAGCATGCCGCCGCAACTGCCGGACGGCACCACCACGTAGTCGAAGCCGCCGAACGCATCGAGGATCCCGCGCGCCAGATCGCGCGCGGTCGCCCGGTCGCCGCTGTTGTAGGCGGGCTGGCCGCAGCAGGTCTGCGCCCGCGGCACCTCCACCTGGCAGCCGGCTTGTTCCAGCAGCCGGATGGCGGCGAACCCGACGGTCGGGCGATACAGATCGACGAGGCAGGTGACGAACAGGCCGACGCGGGGGTTTTGCGGGGGCGGGGGCATGGGTGCAATCTAGCGCCCACCGCCCGCCCGGGCGAGATGCCGCCCCCCGGCATCCGACCCGCGGGCCATGAAGGGCCGCGCCATGACCGATCTTCCCGCCCGCATCGACATCGCCGAGGAAGGCCCGCGCGAGGGTTTCCAGATCGAGAAGGGGCCGATCGCCACCGCCGACAAGATCGCGCTGATCGACGCGCTGTCGGCGACCGGTCTCGCCACCATCCAGGCCGCATCGTTCGTCAACCCGGCGCTGGTGCCCGGCTGGGCGGATGCCGAGGCGGTGGTGGGCGGCTTCACGCCGCGCCCGGGGGTGGCCTACACGGCGCTCTGGTTCAACCACGCCGGGCTCGACCGCGCACTCGCGTTCCGCGACCGGCTGCATCTGGTTGGCTCGATCTCGCTCAGCGCGTCGGAGGCGTTTTCCCGCAAGAACCTGAACCGCGACCGGCCCGGCCAGTTGGTGGCGATGCGCCGGCAGACGGCGGCGCATCTGGCGGCCGGCGTGCCGGTCACGCGGCTGCTGGTGATGGCGGCGTTCGGCTGCAACTACGCGGGCGACATCGCGGCGGAAACGGTGCTGGCGACCATCGTGGACGGCCTGGCGGTGGCGGCGGAGGCGGGGGTGACGCCGGGCGACCTGTCGCTGGCCGACACGATGGGCTGGGCGACGCCGGCGCGGATCGAGCGGCTGGTGGGCGCGGTGCGGGACCGCTGGCCGGCGCTGCGGCTGTCGCTCCATCTGCACGACACGCGCGGCCTTGGCATCGCCAATGCGCATGCCGGGCTGCGGCTGGGGGTGGCGCGGTTCGATACCGCCGTGGGCGGCCTGGGCGGCTGCCCGTTCGCCGGCCAGCCGGGCGCGCCGGGCAACATCGCGACCGAGGAACTGGTGCTGCTGTGCGAGGAGATGGGCATCGCCACCGGCGTCGATCTGGCCGCGCTGATCGCCGCCGCGCGGCTGGCCGAGCGGATCGTCGGCCGCACGCTGCCCAGCACGCTGCTGCGCTCCGGCCCGCTCGCGCCGTTCCGGCACGCCGCATGAGCGGGGCGGCGCCGCTTGCCGGCCTGAAGGTGCTCGATCTCGGGCACACCATCATGGGGCCGTGCGCCGGGCTGATCCTGGCCGATCTGGGTGCCGACGTGGTGAAGATCGAACCGCGGGAGGGCGATCCCACCCGCCGCCTGCCCGGCTTCGGCGCCGGCTTCTTCCCGACCTTCAACCGCAACAAGCGCAGCCTCGCCCTCGATCTCAAGCAGCCTGAGGGGCGGGCGGCGCTGCACCGGCTGGCGGCCCAGGCCGATGTGCTGCTGGAGAATTTCGGCCCCGGCACGATGGAGCGGCTGGGCTGCGGCTGGGACGTGCTGGAGCCGCTCAATCCGCGGCTGATCTACCTGGCGCTCAAGGGCTTCCTGGCCGGCCCCTATGAAGGGCGCGGCGCGCTGGACGAGGTGGTGCAGATGCAGACCGGGCTGGCCACCATGACCGGGCCGCCGGGCCGGCCGCTGCGGGTCGGCGCTTCCGTCATCGACATCATGGGGGCGGTGTTCGGGGTGGTCGGCGTGCTGGCGGCGCTGCGCGAGCGCGACCGCACCGGCCGCGGCCAGCGGGTCGGCAGCGCCCTGTTCGAAAGCGCCGCCTTCCTGGTCGGCAGCCACATCGCCGGCAGCGCGCTGACCGGCGGGCCGATGCCGCCGATGCCGGCGCGGCGCAGCACCTGGGGCATCTACGACGTGTTCGCGACCGCCGATGCGGAGCAGGTGTTCGTGGGCGTCACCAGCGACCAGCACTGGCGGCGCTTCTGCGACGCATTCGGCCTGGCCGAGCTGTTCGCCGATGCGCGGCTGGCGGGCAATGCCGGCCGCGCGGCGGAGCGGGAATGGCTGATCCCGCGCCTCGGCGCGCTGCTGGCGACCCTGAATGCCGCCGACATCGCCGCGCGCTGCGAGGCCGCGGCGGTGCCCTGCGCGCGCGTCGCGCATCCGGCGGACCTGGTGGACGACCCGCATCTGCTGGCCGGCGGCGGCCTGCTGGAAACGGCGCTGAGCACGCTCGGCGGCGGCGCGGGCATGCGCATCGGGCTGCCCGCGATGCCGCTGGAGTTCGGCGCCGACCGCGCCCGCGGCGGGCTCGACCGCCAGCCGCCGGCGATCAGCGAGCAGGGCGCGGAGGTGCTGCGCGAGGCCGGGTTCAGCGACGCGGAGATCGCCCGGCTGGTGCCGCCGGGATGAGCTTGCGGCTGCCCGTCAGGGCAGGATCAGCGTGCCCAGTCCGCGCTCGATGAACAGTTCCAGCAGGCAGGCATGCGGCTGCCGCCCGTCCAGGATCACCGCGCCCCGCACGCCGCGCTGCACGGCATCGACGCAGTTCTCCACCTTCGGGATCATGCCGCCGGTGATCACGCCGGCATCGACGTTGGCGCGCACGTCGGCCAGCGTCATCTCCGGGATCAGCCGGCCGTCGCGGTCGAGCACGCCGGGAACGTCGGTCAGCATCAGCAGCCGGGTCGCACCCAGCGCGCCGGCGACCGCGCCGGCCACCGTGTCGGCGTTGATGTTGTAGGTCTGCCCGTCGGCGCCGACGCCGACCGGCGCGATCACCGGGATCAGCCCCGCCCCGGTCAGCGCGTGGATGACGCGCACATCGACCTGCTCCGGCTCGCCGACGAAGCCGAGATCCAGCGCGCGCTCGATGTTGCTGCCGGGATCGCGCACCGTGCGTTGCAGCTTGCGCGCGCGGATCAGCCCGCCATCCTTGCCGCAGATGCCGACCGCCAGTGCGCCGGCGCGGTTGATCAGCCCGGCCACCTGTTTGTTGACGGTGCCGGCCAGCACCATCTCCACCACCTCGACCATCGCCGCGTCGGTGACGCGCAGGCCATCGACGAAGGTTGAGGTGATTTTCAGCCGCTTCAGCATGTCGTTGATCTGCGGCCCGCCGCCGTGCACCACG
>JAKAZX010000197.1 GCA_021826485.1 Pseudomonadota bacterium
CCTGACCGACTGGCTTGCCCGCTGCCCGCTGATCGCCATCCTGCGCGGCGTGCGGCCGGAGGAGGCGGAGGCGGTGACGGAGGCGCTGGCGGCGCAGGGGATCGCCATCGTCGAGGTACCGCTGAACTCGCCCGACCCGCTGGCCAGCATCGCCCGGCTGGCCGCCCGCTTCGGCGGGCGGATGCTGGTGGGTGCCGGCACGGTGATGACGCCGGCGGAGGTCGCGGCGGTGGCGGCGGCGGGCGGGCGGCTGATCGTGACGCCGCATGCCGCGGAGCCGGTGGTGCGGGCGGCGAAGCAGCACGGCCTGATCGCCTGCCCCGGCTTCGCCACACCCACCGAGGCGTTCGCGATGCTCGCCGCCGGCGCCGACGCGATCAAGCTGTTCCCGGCGGAGGCCGCGAGCCCGGCGGTGCTGCGGGCGATGCGCGCAGTGCTGCCGGCGGGGACGAAGGTGCTGCCGGTCGGCGGCATCGAGCCGGGCAACATGCGGCCCTGGCAGGATGCCGGGGCGGCCGGGTTCGGCATCGGCTCGGCGATCTACCGGCCGGGCGACACGCCGGCGCGGGTGGCAGAGAAGGCGGCGGCGCTGCTGGCCGGGCTGCGCGGATAGCCGCACAGCCCGGCCCCATGCGTCAGGCGCGGGTCAGCGCCGGGCGCGGAACGAGCATGCTGGCCACGTAATAGACGGCGCCGCCGATGGCGACCCCGAAGAACCAGCCATAGACGCCCCACCACGCCGGCAGCAGGCTGGTGAAGTTGGGCAGGATGCTGGAGAACAGCGCGCCGACGACGAAGCCGGCGATTGCCGCGAGGTTCCAGCCGTTCTGGAAGCGGTACTGCCCGTCTTCCTGATAGAGCGCGTTCACGTCGATCACGCCGCGGCGGATCAGGTAATAATCGACCATGATGATGCCGAAAATCGGCCCCATCGTCGCGCCGATCAGCCCGACGAAGCCGGCGGCGCTGCCCTGCCAGGGCGCGAACGGATACAGCACCAGCGCGATCAGCGCCGCGATGTACCCGCCCTTCTTGAAGTCGATCTGGCGCGGGAAGACGTTGGCGAAGTCGAACGCCGGGGAGACGAAGTTGGCGACCACGTTGATGCCGAGCGTGGCCACCGCGAAGGTCACGGCGGCAAGCAGCGCCAGGAACCAACTGCTGAACTTGGCGGAGATCTGGTCGGGGTGCAGCAGAACCTCGCCGTACACGGTGTAGGCGGCGGTGGTGGTCACGCCGGCGACCAGGGTGAACAGGATCAGGTTCACCGGCAGGCCCCAGATATTGCCCCGCCGCACCGCCCCCTCGTCCGGCGCGTAGCGCGAGAAGTCGCAGAAATTGAGGTAGAGGGCGGCGAAATACGTGACCCAGGTGGCGGCCACCGCGGCCAGCGAGGCGAACGAGCCGGGCGTGCCCGGCACGCCGGCATCGCGCGTGCGGTCCAGCAGCACGTCCTGCGGAATGGCGCTGCCGAAGGAGATGCCGCCCGCAGCGATGGTCAGTACCACCGCGAGCAGCAGCATCATCACCCACACCGCCGGCCCGGCCCAGTCCTGGAAGCGCCGCACCGTCTCCATGCCGCGCTGGATGATCAGCAGTTGCAGCGCCCAGACGATGACGAAGCAGATCACCTCCAGCGTCGAATGGCCGAGCAGGTGGCTGTGCTGCTGGAAGCTCATCATCGCCGGCGATCGCGTCAGCAGCGCCACGATGGCGCCGGAGGCGGCGCTGGTCTGGGCGCCGTACCAGAAGCAGGCGACGATGGCCCGCACCAGCGCCGGCAGGTTGGCGCCCCATACGCCGAACGAGGCGCGGGCCAGCACCGGATACGGCACGCCGGTCCGCACCCCGGCGGTGCCGACCAGGTTCATCAGGAAATAGATGATGATCGAACCGATGCCGATGGCCAGCACGAAATTGATGAAGCTGCCGCACAGCAAAAACAGGCTGGCGGCGAGGTAGTAGCCCCACAGGCTATGCACGTCGGACGTCCAGACGTTGAAGATGCTGAAGGCGCCCCAGTTGCGCTGTTCCGCCGGCGCAAGGTCGTGGTTGTACAGCGATGGTGATGGGTTCGATATTGCCATGTTCTTGTTCCCCCGGTGACCGTCCCTGTTCTTTGCCTCGTTTCCGACTCGCCAGGGACCGGCTTCAGCATCCCATTTTTCCCGGCGCCGGGGCAATCGTCCTGACAGTTCCTGGTGCCAGCCTGGGCAATCGCCCGGCCCGTGGATTTTTGCTCGAAACCCACCGTCCCCCGGTTGCCCTCGGGCGGCGGCTGTGGCTAACTCGCAGGCAAGGAAAGTGCGAGGAAACGGGTCGATGGCGCAGGTATCGCTCCGCAAGGTCGAGAAGGCCTACGAAACCTACAAGGCGGTTCACGGCATCGACCTGGAGATTGCCGACGAGGAGTTCGTCGTGCTGGTCGGCCCGTCCGGCTGCGGCAAATCGACCACCCTGCGCATGGTCGCCGGGCTGGAGGAGATCACCGGCGGCGAGATCTGGATCGGCGGCGACAAGGTCAACGACGTGCCGCCGCGCGACCGCGACATCGCCATGGTGTTCCAGAACTACGCGCTCTATCCGCACATGACCGTGTTCGAGAACATGGCGTTCGGCCTGAAGCTGCGGAAATTCCCGCGCGACGAGATCAAGAAGCGGGTGGACGAGGCGGCGCGCATCCTCGACCTCACGCCGCTGCTGGAACGGCGGCCGAAGGCGCTGTCCGGCGGCCAGCGGCAGCGCGTCGCCATGGGCCGCGCCATCGTGCGCAACCCGCGCGTGTTCCTGTTCGACGAGCCGCTGTCCAACCTGGACGCCAAGCTGCGCGTGCAGATGCGCACCGAGATCAAGAAGGTGCATCAGACCGTCCGCACCACCACGGTCTACGTCACCCACGACCAGGTGGAGGCGATGACGCTCGCCGACCGCGTGGTGGTGATGAATGCCGGTCGGATCGAGCAGGTCGGCCCGCCGCAGGAGCTGTACCACAATCCGGCCACCCGCTTCGTCGCCGGCTTCATCGGCAGCCCGGCGATGAATTTCATCGCCGTGAAGGTGCTGAATGACGGCGGGCTGTCGGTGCAGATGCCGGGGGGCGAGCGGCTGGCGATCCCGCCGCAGCGCGCCAACCGTTACGCCGCCTTTGCCGGGCGGGACATGACGCTCGGCATCCGGCCGGAGCACCTGACGGAAGTGTCCGGCCACGAGAAGCCGGGGGTCGGCGTCATCCAGGCGCCGGTCGATGTGGTCGAGCCGATGGGCATGGAGACGCTGGTGCACTTCCCGCTCGGCGGCGTTGCGATGACGGCGCGCGTGGCGCCGGAGACGCCGGCGCGGCCGGGGGAAATGCTGCCGCTCGCCGCCGATCTCAACCAGATGCACCTGATCGACCCGGACTCCGGCCGGGTCGTCTGATAGCCTGCGTGGAAACCCGGCCGCGCCTGCGCCGGGCGTCCCGACCCGCGCAGGAGGCGCGCATGCCCGAGCACGACGACACGCACCGGATTCCGGCCGACACGCTGCGCGGCTTCATCGCCGCGATCTTCGCCGCCGCTGGCTGCGCGGAGGACGAAGCGGGGCGCATCGCCCACTATCTGCTGTCGGCCAATCTGGCCGGCCATGACAGCCACGGCGTGATTCGCACCCCGCGCTACGTGATCTGGCTGCAGGAAGGCAAAGTGCGCGCCGGGCAGACCATCACCGTAGTCAATGACGGGCCGGTGCACGCGACGCTCGACGGCAATTACGGCTTCGGCCAGACCATCGGACCGCTCGCCGTCGATTGCGGCATCGGCAAGGCGCGGGCGGCGGGGCTGGCGGTGATCGCGCTGCGCCATTCCGGCCATATCGGCCGCATCGGCGACTGGGCGGAGCGCGCGGCGGAGGCCGGTCTCGCGTCGATCCATTTCGTCAATGTCGAGGGCGGCGAACTGGTCGCGCCGTTCGGGGGGGTGGACCGCCGGTTCTCCACCAATCCGGTCTGCATCGGCATCCCCGGTGAGGCCGGCGCGCCGATGCTGCTGCTGGATTTCGCGACCTCCCTGGTGGCGGAGGGCAAGGTGCTGGTCGCCTCGAACGGCGGCAAGAAGGTGCCCGAGGGGTCGATGGTCTGGCCGGACGGCCGCTTCACCGACGATCCGGCGGCGCTGTACGGCCCGCTCGCACGCAGCGGCCCGCGCGATTCCGCGCAAGGGGAGGGGGCGCTGGTCGCCTTCGGGCTGCACAAGGGGTCCGGCCTCGCCTTCATGTGCGAGATGCTGGCCGGCGTGCTGACCGGCGGCGGCACCTCCGGCCCGATCCCCGGCGGCAAGCGCGGGCGGATCAGCAACGGCATGCTGTCGATCTATCTCGACCCGCAGAAATTCGCCGGCGGCGATTTCCAGGCCCGCGCCCGCGCCTATGCCGAGTACGTGAAGGCGTCGCGGCCGGTGGTGCCGGGGCAGGAAGTGCTGGTGCCCGGCGAGCCGGAGGCGCGGATGCGCGCCGAGCGCCTGACGCATGGCGTGCCGTTGCAGGCGCAGACCTGGGCGGCGATCTGCGCCACCGCGCGCAGCCTGGGCGTCGCGGCGCCGGGGTAGTCCATGCCGGGGGTGGATGTCGCGTGGCTGCTCTCGGCCGCCGGCTTCGCGCTGGCGATGTCGGCCACGCCCGGGCCGAACAACACGATGCTGGCCGCCTCCGGCGCCAATTTCGGCATGGCCCGCTCGGTGCCGCACATCCTGGGCGTGACGGTCGGCTTTCCGGTGATGTTCCTCGGCGTGGCGCTGGGCCTGGGCGGGGCGTTCAACGCCTACCCGGCGGCCTATGGCGTGCTGCGCTGGGTGGGCGCGGCCTACCTGCTGTGGCTCGCCTGGCGCATCGCGACCGCCCGGCCCGGGGCCAAGGCGGCGTCCGGCCGCGCCCGCCCGCTGCACTTCCTGGAGGCGGCGCTGTTCCAGTGGGCCAACCCGAAGGCGTGGCTGGCGGCGGTGAGCGGCGTCGCCGCCTACGCGACCGAATCGGGGCGCATCTCCTCGGCCCAGGTGCTGGTGCTGGCGGGGCTGTTCCTGCTGGTCACGCTGCCCTGCATCACGATGTGGACCAGCCTCGGCGCCGGCACTGCGCGGCTGCTGCGCAACGACCGGCAGATGCGCGCCTTCAACATCGGCATGGCCGCGCTGCTGGTCGCCTCGGTCGCCGGCATGCTGGTCGAGGAGTAGGCCGCCCGGCCGCCTAAGGGGGCGGCCCGCGCCGTGCCACCCGGCGCGTCGCGCTCAATGCCGCCAGCGCGGCCAGCAGCAGGGCCGCCGCCCAGCGGGCATTGGCGGCGGGGTGGTCCCCCTCCGCCCCCCAGACCAGCAGCACGAACACGATCGCGACGAACACCAGCCCGCCCGCGCCCTGGCCGGTCCGCCGCATGGCCAGCAGCGTCAGCCCGACATAGACGCCGAACAGGCCGACCGCGACCGCCCGCAGCCCGTCCAGCGTCGCCGCGGTGAAGCCGTGGATCAGCCGGTCGAGATACCAGCCGGCCTGCTGGAAGCTGCCGAGCGCGGCAGCGACCAGCCGGTCCGGCCCGACCATATAGGCCAGCGCCGCCAGCGCGATGCCGCCGAGCCACACCAGCGCCACCATGTCGGGGCGCCGCGGCGCGGGCGGCGGCGTGCGGTTCGGCCACATGCGCCTGACATAGGGCGCTGAGCGGCCGTGCGACAACCCGGCTTGCGGCCGATCCGCCCCGGCCGCAGGCTGGCAGCGAAGGGGAGCACCGTCCATGCCAACTGCCTCGCTTGCCATCCCGCCAGGCCTGCGCGCCATCGTCACCGCCGGCGCCGGCGGCATCGGCCGCGCCATCGTCGATGCGCTGATCGACCACGGCGCCCGCGTGCATATCTGCGACGTGGACCCGGCCGCCATCAGCGCGTTCCGCGCCGCCCATCCGCAGGCCGGCGCCACCCTCGCCGATGTCGCCGAGGAGGCGGATGTCGCCCGCCTGTTCGCCGATGCGGCGGCGAGCCTCGGCGGTCTCGACCTGCTGGTGAACAATGCCGGCATCGCCGGGCCGACCGGCGCGGTGGAGGTGATTTCGCCGGCCGACTGGCGGCGCTGCCTGGAAGTCGGGCTGACCGGCCAGTTCCTGTGCGCGCGGCTCGGCGTGCCGCTGCTGAAGGCGGCGGGGGGCGGGGCGATCATCAACATGTCCTCGGCCGCCGGGCGGTTCGGCTACGCCTGGCGCACCCCCTACGCGGCGACCAAATGGGGCGTCATCGGGCTGACCCAATCGCTTGCCAAGGAACTCGGCCCGTCCAACATCCGCGTCAACGCGATCCTGCCCGGCATCGTCGCCGGCCCGCGCATCGAGCGTGTCATCGCCGCCCGCGCGCAGCAGGAGCGCGTGGAGTATGCCGCGATGGAGCGGACCTATCTCGACAAAGCGTCGCTGCGGCGGATGGTGACGGCGGAGGATGTCGCCGGCACGGTGCTGTGGCTGGTCAGCGCCGCGGGGATGAACATCTCCGGCCAGTCGCTCAGCGTCGATGCGCATCTGGAGAGCCTGCCGTGACCGATCTCGCCCGCCATGTCAGCAACCGGCGCGTCTGGAGCACCGTGGTCGGTCCCGAGCATACGGTGCCGCGCCTGCCGATTGATTCCCCCGGCCTGGCCCGCATGCCGGAGGTGCTGGCGACCCCGATGCTGGTGGCGATGGCGGAATGTGCCTGTGCCGCGCATCTCGCCGCACTGGCCGGGCCGGAGGTGCTGTCGCTCGGCACCGAGGTCACGATCGCGCATACCGCCGCGACGCCGGTCGGGCTGACCGTGACCATCACCACCGAACTGGCGGCAACCGACGGAAGGCGCGTCACCTTCGCCTTCACCGCGCATGATGGGCTGGACGAGGCGGGATCGGGACGGCATACGCGGGCGATCGTGGCGCCGGAGCGCGTCGCACAGCGACTGGCGGAAAAGCGTGCGCGCAGCGGTTGAGCTTCGACGGCACTGCGACCTTGGGCTGGGTTGCGCGTTGCCCGGCTGATATGAGCCTGGGGCCTTTGGAAAGGATCGCGACATGGCGGGCGGACGGACACCCGAAACGGTAACAGTCGATCTCGACCGCAGCGAAGTGGCGCTGATCATCGGCGAGGACGAGGAGAGCGGCATGTCGGTGCGGGTGGTCGCCGGCAGCGAAGTGCCGGACAGCGCGACCGAACTGCCCGCGGCGCCGGAGATCGTGCTGGCGCTGGCGATGCGGCTGCTCAAGGACCCGGATTTCCACGACGACGTGCTGGACTGGTACTACGAGCACCAGGACGAGGACGACGACGAGGAGGAAGAAGAGGAACCGGGGCGCGAGGACGACTGACGGCGCACCGTGAGCGGGACGCCGGACGGGCGCGCGCGGCTCGCCGCACTGTTCGCCGAACTGGGCATCGCGGTCGAG
>JAKAZX010000198.1 GCA_021826485.1 Pseudomonadota bacterium
GGCTGGCACGCCCGCTGTGCGGCATCCGCATCTCCGACGTGATCGCCGCGGTGGACGGGCCGATCGCGCTGACCGCCTGCGTCGATGGCGGCGCCGGCGGCTGCGACGTGGAGAGCCTGTGCGCCGTCAAGGGCCGCTGGGACCTGGTGAACGATGCCATCCGTGGTGCGCTGGACCAGATCACGCTGGCCGAGATGCGCGCCGCCTCCGTGCCGCCCGCCTTCCGCCTGCCCGCCGCCGTCGCCGAATAGGAGCCTTCATGTCGCACGCCGCCGACCCGCTCGCGCCCGTCCATGCGGTCACGCAGACCCCCTACAAATGGGGGTTCACGACCGACATCGAGATGGACATGGCGCCGAAAGGTCTCAACCCGGACATCATCCGGCTGATCTCGGCGCGCAAGAACGAGCCGGAGTGGCTGCTCGACTGGCGCCTGAAGGCGTTCGCGCTGTGGCAGGCGATGACGGCGCCCGAATGGGCGCATCTGCACCATCCGCCGATCGACTACCAGGACCTGCATTACTATGCCGCCCCGCGCAAGCAGGCCGGCCCGGCGCGGCTGGAGGATGTCGATCCGGAACTGCTGGCGACCTACGAGAAGCTCGGCATTCCGCTGAAGGAGCGGGCGATCCTGGCCGGCGTCGAACCCGCCGAGGGGGAGCGCGCGCCGGTCGCGGTGGATGCGGTGTTCGACAGCGTCTCCGTCGCCACCACGTTCCGCGCGACGCTGGCGAAGGCTGGGGTGATCTTCTGCCCGATCAGCGAGGCGGTGCGCGAGCATCCCGAGCTGGTGCGCAAATACCTCGGCAGCGTGGTGCCGCAGGGCGACAATTTCTACGCCGCGCTCAATTCCGCCGTGTTCACCGACGGCAGCTTCGTCTATGTGCCGCCGGGCGTGCGCTGCCCGATGGAGCTGTCCACCTATTTCCGCATCAATGCGCGCAACACCGGGCAGTTCGAGCGCACGCTGATCATCGCCGATGCCGGCAGCTACGTCTCCTACCTGGAAGGCTGCACGGCGCCGCAGCGGGACGAGAACCAGTTGCACGCCGCGGTGGTCGAGCTGATCGCGCTCGACGATGCGCAGATCAAGTACAGCACGGTGCAGAACTGGTACCCGGGCGATGCCGAAGGGCGCGGCGGCATCTACAACTTCGTCACCAAGCGCGGCGCCTGCCGCGGCGCGCGCAGCAAGATAAGCTGGACCCAGGTGGAGACCGGATCGGCGATCACCTGGAAATACCCGAGCTGCATCCTGGCCGGTGACGAAAGCGTCGGCGAATTCTACTCGGTCGCCGTGACCACCAACCGCCAGCAGGCCGACACCGGCACCAAGATGATCCATATCGGGCGCAACACCCGCAGCACGATCGTCAGCAAGGGCATCAGCGCCGGCCGGTCGGACAACACCTATCGCGGCCTCGTGCGCATCATGCCGAAGGCGGCCGGCGCGCGGAACCACACGCAATGCGACAGCCTGCTGATCGGCGACCGCTGCGGGGCGCATACCGTGCCGTATATCGAAAGCCGCAACCCGACGGCGAAGGTGGAGCACGAGGCGACCACCTCGAAGATCGCCGAGGACCAGTTGTTCTACTGCCGCCAGCGCGGGCTGTCGGAGGAGGATGCGGTGAACCTGATCGTCAACGGATTCTGCAAGGAAGTATTGAAGGAATTGCCGATGGAGTTCGCCGTGGAAGCGCAGAAGCTGCTGGCCGTCAGCCTCGAAGGATCGGTGGGCTGACCGCGATGCTCGAGATCAGGGGACTGACAGCCGCGGTGGACGGCAAGCCCATCCTGCACGGCATCGACCTTGCCGTGCCGACCGGCGAGGTGCATGCCATCATGGGGCCGAACGGCTCGGGCAAATCCACGCTGTCCTACGTGCTCGCAGGCCGCGACGGCTATGAGGTGACCGGCGGCAGCGCCACCTTCGACGGTGAGGACCTGCTGGCGATGGCGCCGGAGGCGCGGGCGGCGGCCGGCCTGTTCCTGGCCTTCCAATACCCGGTGGAACTGCCCGGCGTCGGCAACGCGAACTTCCTGCGTACCGCGCTGAACGCGCTGCGCCGCGCGCGTGGGGAGGCGGAGCTGGACGCGGTGCAGTTCCTCAAACTCGCGCGCGTCGAGGCGAAGCGGCTGTCGATGCCGGACGACATGCTGAAGCGCAACGTCAATGTCGGCTTCTCCGGCGGCGAGAAGAAGCGCAACGAGGTGCTGCAGATGGCGATCCTGCGCCCGCGGCTCGCCATTCTCGACGAGACCGACAGCGGCCTGGACATCGACGCGCTGCGCATCGTCGCCGACGGCGTGAACGCGCTGCGTTCGCCGCAAAGCTCGGCGCTGGTGATCACGCATTACCAGCGGCTGCTGGACCATATCGTGCCGGACCGGGTGCATGTGCTGGCCGGCGGGCGCATCGTGCGCTCCGGCGGCCCGGAACTGGCGCGCGTGCTGGAGGAAGGCGGCTACGCGTCCGTCGTCGCGGACGCGGCATGAACGCGCTCGCGCCATTGCCGCCGGCCTGGCTGCGCGAGGGCGCGGCGGCGTTCCTGTCGCGCTATGAGGGGCTGCGGGAGCGGCTGCCGGGCGATGTCGCGGTGCGCGCCGCCGGGGCGGCGGCGTTCCGCGGCCGCGGCCTGCCGGGAATGCGCGAGGAAGCGTGGCACTACACCAGCCTGCGCGCGCTCGCCGAGACGCGCTTTGCCGAACCGCTGACACCGGTTGCCGATTGTGCGACGCTGATGGCGCGGCTGCCGGCGCTCGACGCGCCGCGGCTGGTGTTCGTCGATGGCCGGTTCCGCGACGATCTTTCGCTCGTGCCGACGCTTGCCGCGGTGCGCGTCGGCGGCCCCGGCTACGGCACGCTGGCGCAGCCCGGCCGCGAGCAGATGGTGGCGCTGAACACCATGCTGGCGGAGGACGGCGCCACGATCGAGGTGGCGGAAGGCGCCGATGCCGGCACGCTGCTGCTGGTCAGCCTCGGCACCGGCGGGCCGCCCGACCGGCCGGTGGCTTTCCATCCGCGCCATGCGCTGCGGCTGGGCACGGGCGCACGGCTGGTGCTGTTCGAAGTCGCCCTCGGCGCCGGCGGCTATCTGCATAATGCGGTGCTGGAGGTGTCGGTGGGCGCGGATGCTGCGCTGACCCATCTGCGCCTGCAGGACGAAAGCAGCGCGGCCTTCCACGTCTCGACCCTGTATGCCGAGATCGCGGCGCGCGGAACCTATGACAGCTTCGCGCTGGCCTTGGGCGCGCGGCTGGCCCGGATGGAGGTCCATGCGCGGCTGGCCGGCAAGGGGGCGGCGGCGCATCTGAACGCGGCGCAACTGCTGGGCGGCGCGCAGCACGGCGATTTCACGACCGTCGTGACGCATGACGCGCCGCACTGCGCATCGCGCCAGACCGTGAAGAACGTGCTGGCGGGACGCTCGCGCGGCGTGTTCCAGGGCCGGATCGAGGTGGCGCGCGACGCACAGAAGACCGACGGCTATCAGATGAACCAGGCGCTGCTGCTGAGCGCGGAGGCGGAAATCGACAGCAAGCCGCAGCTTGAAATCTACGCCGACGACGTGAAGTGCAGCCATGGTGCCACGGTCGGCGAACTCGATCCCGAGCAGATGTTCTATCTGCGCAGCCGCGGCATCCCGGCGCCAGAGGCGCGGGCGATGCTGGTGCGCGCCTTCCTCGCCGCGGCGTTCGAGCCGATCACGCACGCGGCCGGGCGCGCGGCGCTGGAGGCGGCGGCGGCGGGCTGGTGGGAAAGGCAGGCTTCATGAACGTCACGACGCGGCCGGCGCTGCTGGATATCGAGGCGATCCGCGCGGAATTCCCGATCCTGCAACAGCAGGTGCGCGGGCGGACGCTGGTGTTCCTGGACAGTGCCGCCAGCGCGCAGAAGCCGCGCGCGGTGATCGGCGCGATGGTGCAGGCGATGGAGACGCAGTACGCCAACGTGCATCGCGGCCTGCACTGGATGAGCGAGCGGACCACCGAGGCGTACGAGGGCACGCGCGATGCCGTGGCGCGGCTGCTGAACGCCCCCGACCGGCACGAGATCGTGTTCACCCGCAACAGCACCGAGGCGATCAATCTGGTCGCCCACAGCTACGGGCGCGGCGTGCTGCGTCCCGGCCAGGCGGTGGTGATCTCGGAGATGGAGCACCACAGCAATCTGGTGCCCTGGCAGATGCTGCGCGATGCCCACGGCATCGAATTGCGCGTCGCCCCGGTGACGGATGCGGGCGAGCTGGACATGGCGGCGCTGGAAGCGCTGCTGGCGGACGGCAAGGTCGGGTTGGTCGCCATCACGCACATGTCCAACGTGCTCGGCAGCTATACGCCGGCGGAGCGGATCGCGGCGCTGGCGCACGCGCATGGCGCGCGCGTGCTGTTCGACGGCAGCCAGGCGATCGTGCATCGCCGCGTCGATGTGCAGGCGCTGGACGCCGATTTCTACGCCTTCACCGGCCACAAGCTGTACGGCCCGACCGGGATCGGCGTGCTGTGGGCGCGCCGCGAGTTGCTGGAGGCGATGCCGCCGTTTATGGGCGGCGGCGACATGATCAGCTCGGTCACCTGGGAGCGCAGCACCTGGGCGGAGGTGCCGCACAAATTCGAGGCCGGGACGCCCGCGATCATCGAGGCGATCGGGCTGGGCGCCGCCATCGGCTTCGTCGAATCGGTCGGCTACGAGGCGATCGCGGCGCATGAGGCGGCACTGACCGAACATGCGCTGGCGCGGCTGTCGGCGATCGCCGGCGTGCATGTGCTGGGCCGCGCGCAGGATCGCGGCGGCGTGGTCAGCTTCACGCTGGACCGCGCCCATGCGCATGACGTGGCGACGCTGCTCGACCGGCAGGGCATCGCGGTGCGCGCCGGCCATCACTGCGCAGAGCCGCTGATGCGCCGCCTGGGCGTGGACAGCACGGCGCGCGCCAGTTTCGGCATCTACACGACGCAGGCCGAGATCGACGCACTGGCCGAGTCGCTGCTGCGGGTGCGGGAGTTCTTCGCCTGATGTTCGACGATCTGCGCGACCTGTATCAGGAAGTCATCCTCGACCACGGCCGCCGGCCGCGGCACGGCGCGCGGCTCGCGGCGTTCGACGCCAGCGCCAAGGGGGACAACCCGATGTGCGGCGACCGCGTGCAGGTGTTCGTCCGCCACGATGGCGGGCGCATCGGCGAGGTCGGGTTCGAGGCGCGCGGCTGCGCCATCAGCATCGCCTCGGCCGATTTGATGGCGGAGGTTGCGGCAGGGTGCAGCGATGCCGAGATACATGATCTGGCGCAGCGGTTCCGCGAACTGGCACGCAGCGGCGCGGCGGCGGGCGACGATGCCGCGATCGAACGGCTGCGGCCGCTGGCGGGCGTGCACGAGTTTCCGTCGCGCGTGAAATGCGCGACGCTGCCCTGGCACGCGCTGCTGGCCGCGCTGGACGGCAAGGGGGAGGCGAGCAGTGAATGAGGAGATGAGGGAGCCGCCCGCGCCGGGGCAGACGGCCTGGACGCCGGAAGGCGAGGTCGCCGGCAAGCCGACCGAAGATGCGGTGATCAGCGCCTGCGCCAGCGTCTACGACCCGGAAATTCCCGTCAACATCTACGAACTCGGTTTGGTCTATGCGATCGACATCGGCGATGACGGGCGCGTGCGGGTGGAGATGTCGCTGACCGCGCCGGGCTGCCCGAGTGCGCAGGAACTGCCCGACCAGGTGCGCGAGGCGGTGATGGCGGTGCCCGGCGTCGCCGCATGCGATGTGGAGGTGGTGTGGGACCCGCCCTGGGACCCGAGCCGCATGAGCGAGGATGCGCGCCTCGCGCTCAACATGTTCTGACGGATGGCACGACGATGAGCACGACGACCACGCCGACTGCCCGCCCGCGCCGCGCACTGCCGCCGCTGATGGCACTGACCGATGCCGCGGCCGACCGCCTGCGCTCGCTGTACGCCAGGGGCCAGCAAGGCAAGCTGCTGCGCATCGGCGTCGGCACCAAGGGCTGTTCCGGCCTGTCCTATCAGATGGACTGGGTCGATGCGCCCGGCCCTGGCGACGAGGTGGTGACCGACAAGGACGTGACCGTGCTGGTGGACCGCAAGGCCAGCCTGTTCCTGATCGGCACGGTGATGGACTACGAAGTGAAGGCGCTGACCGCCGGCTTCACCTTCACCAACCCCAACGAAAAGGGCCGCTGCGGCTGCGGGGAAAGCTTTCACGTCTGACGAGGTCCGGCGGCGGTCAGGCCGCATCGCCCGCCAGTTCCTCCGCCCGCGCCAGCACTTCGCCCGGATTGCCCGCGATCGCGTCGGCGCCGGCCTGTTCCAGTTCCGCCGCGCCGCCATAGCCCCACAGCGCGCCGATCGCGCGCAGCCCGTTGGCGTGCGCGCCGGCGATGTCGAAGCTGCGGTCGCCGATCATCACCGCGCGCCGCGCATCGAGCGATTCGCGGGTGACGATGTGGGCGATCAGCTCCGGCTTGTGCGCCAGCGTCACGTCGTCGATGGCGCCGTAGATGTGGCGGAACCGGCCGGCCAGATCGTGATGCGCAAGGATTCGCTGCGCCACGGCCTGCGGCTTCGACGTGGCGACGAACAGCACCCAGCCGGCGGCGGCGAAGCCGGTCAGCATCGCCGGCACATCCGGATACAGCGGCGATTCGTGCACCGCGGCCCGATGGTATTCCCCGCGGTACAACGCCATCGCCGCGTCCACCTGCGCCGCATGCCCGCGCGGCACCAGCAGGCGGGCGAACACGTCGGCGAGCGGCGGGCCGACCACCCAGTCCAGATCGGCGTCGGGGTCCAGTTCCTGGCCCAGCGCGGCCATCGCGCGCCGCACCGCCGCGGTGATTCCGGGGCCAGAGCGGACCAGCGTGCCGTCCAGGTCGAACAGCGCGGCACGTGCGGCTTCCGTCATGCGTAGAATTCCTTCGGCCAGCGCCGGTGCAGCCACAGCCAGGAGTCGGGGCGGGCGCGCACCCAGTCCTCCAGCCGGCGGTTGATCGCTGCGGTCACCGCGGCGATGTCGGCGGCGCGGTCGCCGCTGTCGGGCAGCGCAAGCGGCGGGTCGCACACCACGCGCAGCCGCGCCGGGCCGATCCGCTCGACATGCAGCAGCAGCAGCGGGCAGCGGAACCGCAGCGCGAAGGTCGCCGGCGCCGGCGAGGTCATCGCCGGATGGCCGAACAGCGGCACCGCCAGCCCCTCGTTCAGCTTCTGGTCGGCAAGGATGCCGAGCACGCCGCCCGCCTTCAGATGCGCGAAGGCGGCGCGCGCGCCCTCCGCCCCTTTCGCGAACAGCGGCACCTCCGCGCCGATCGCGCGGCGGCGCACATCGTTGACCAGCCGGTCCACGATCGGGTTGGCGGCGGCGCGGTAGAACCCGCCCACCTTCAGCCCGCAG
>JAKAZX010000199.1 GCA_021826485.1 Pseudomonadota bacterium
CCCACCCGTCCTTTGCCGGCCAGCAGGCAGAGGGACCAACAGCGCTGCGTCCGTCCGGCCAGGCGAGTTGCGTCAGCCATGCGATCGCATCCGCCATGGCGATGTCCACGACCTGGCCACGCCCCGATCGATCACGTTCGATGATCGCAGCCAGGATCGCGAGTGCGGTGAAATGACCTGAGATCTGGTCGGCGATCGAAAAGCCCACTCGGCACGGTGGTTCGCCGCTACCGACCAGGGCAATCAATCCGCCCACCGCCTGGATCACCGTATCGAGCGCCGGCGAGTCCGGGCCGTCCAACCCGAACCCCGAAATCGTTGCATGGATCAGACGTGGGTGTCGCTCTGTGGCGGCGGCAGCACCAAGCCCGATCTTGTCCATCACACCGGGCCTCAGATTCTGCAGCAGCACGTCGCTGTCAGCCACCAGCGCCGCCAGCTTCTTCTGGCCGTCGACGTCACGTAGATCCAGCGCCACCGATCTCTTGCCCGCGTTATGATTGATGAAATACCCGCTGACACCCCCATATTGCGGCTGCCATCGCCGGGTTTCCTCGCCGCCGGGAGACTCGATCTTGATGACTTCGGCACCCAGACTGGCGAGCAGCATGCCCGCCAGCGGCCCGGCTGTGTAACGGGTGAGCTCGACGACGCGCACGCCGGCGAGCGGCAGGACCGCGCGCTCATGTGCCGCTGCCCGTTCGATCGGGGGGGGCCGCCCTTCTGACGGCGCCGGACCGGGGACGCTGAGCTTCATGCCGCGCTGCGCCGGGGTGCGGCGCAGCCCCAACGCGGTCCCGAATACCGCCCCGTCCCCGCCGATCCCGACTACGGCGCCGCGCTGTCGCAGCACGCGGTTCCGCACCACCTGAGGAATGGTCGCGACCTCTCCCGCCGGGATGCCGAGCGCGGCCGCCGCGCTCACCACCTGCTGGACGTCGTGGCTGCCGACCCAGGACTGCACCAGCCCATCGACCTCGCCGATCCGTGCGCGACGCTGTACCGCGCGGGCAAGGCTCGCATCCTGCTTGAGCTCCGGACGCTCAATCACGTCCAATAGCGCCTGCCATTGGGCATCGCTGCTGGAGCAGATCACCACCCACCCGTCTCGCGCGTGATAGGCATTCCAGGGACAGCAGATCGGATGCCCGCAGCCCTGCCGGAACTCTTGCGGACCGTCCAGGTCCAGCAGCGGCAGATGCAGGCGCAACTGGTCGGCGGCGGCTTCGAGAAGGCTCAGGTCGATCAACTGACCGAGCCCGTCGCGCCGGCGCACGCGCAACGCTGCCAGCACGGCAGTCGCGCCGACGACCGCGGCACTGAGCTCGACGATCGGGACCCGCATGAACTCGGGTGCCCCCCCCTGGTCGCCGGTGACCGACATCGCGCCGGCCAGCGCCTGCAACAGCGGCTCGGACGCATCCTGCCATGCATCGCCGCCGTCGAGACCCGACGGCGAAAGCACGCACAGCACCTTGTCGCCTGCTCCCGCTGCTATCCGGGCATGCTGGAGCGCATGGTCCGGCGCGCCGGGAGGCAGCGGATCAAACAGCAGCACATCGGCGTTCGCTTCGCAGCGTCGCCAGGAGTCCGCGAACCCGCGGTCCAGCAGGATGCGCCGCTTGCCAGAGGCTCGGAGCAGCCGTGCGCTCAGCGGCGCCTGGTCGAGCGCCCTGCTGTCTTCCTCCGTTTCCAGCCGCAGCACCTCCGCGCCGAGGCTGGCGAGCAGGTTGCCCACCGCGGCGGTTGCCAGGCGCCGGCCGCGCTCCAGGACGACGACGCCGGCGAGGACCCCGCCCGGCTCAGGCTGGGACTGCGGTGCCACGAAACGCCTCCATGCCGGTCAGTTCCCGCCCGTGGATCAGGGCCAGGATTTCGTTGGTGCCATCCGGGACCGGGATCATCCGGATGTCGCGGTAGAACTGCTCGATGCGGGCTTCTTTCGACAATCCCATGGCACCGAGCACGTTCATCGCCTGAAACACGGCGTTCTGGCACTCGGTCTGGGCGAAGCGCTTGGCCATGGCTGCCGCGCCGGCGGCGGGCTGCCCATGATCCACCAGCGACAGCGCCTGGTAGCAGAGCAGACGACTTGCCGTGATCGCCGTCACAATGTCAGAGAGCTGTTTCTGGATCAGCTGATGCGCGGCAATCGGCTTGCCGAACTGGCGCCGCGTCATGGCGTAGGTGAGAGCGATGTCGTACGCGCGCTGAGCGAGGTTGACGGCGACCAGGCCGAACAGCGGGCGGTTCACCGCCCAACTCGCCTTCAGGACCTCGGTGCCGCCGCGCTGCGTCTCCATCACGTTCTCCGGCTGAATGCGGCAGTCAGCGAAGACGCATTCCCCGAGGTAGCCTTGGCGAAGCCCGATGGTCTCGGTCTCGCGAGCGTCGAACGGCGACCGCTCGCGCTCCACGATAACCTTGGTGACGGGATTTCCGCTCTTGCCCCGGCGCGCATCGATGCACGTCACCAGCACGCTATCGCAGACGGAAACATTGGTGATCCACATCTTGCGGCCGTTCAGCACCAGGCCGTCCGATGTCTCCGTGAGACGGGTCCGGATGCCGCGTGGATCCGATCCGGTATCCGGCTCGGTCGATCCCGTGCAGCAGATCTTTCTCCCGGCGATCAGGTCGGGCAGCAGCCTCCGACGCTGCTCATCATTGCATTCATCGCCAAGCCGGGAAACCGTGGCCTCGTGCGCCACCAGGGACACCCCTATCGAGGCAGGCAGGGGTTCGAATGCGATGCCGTAGTCCAGCATCGAGATACCCGGGCCGCCCGCCTGTGGCGGCAACCGGGCGGCCGTCAAGCCGAGACGCGATAGAGAGCCGAGGATTCCAAGGAACGCCTGCTTCGGAAGCGGCGCATCACGATCATGGCTGGCAAGCACGGGGTCCACATCGCGTGCTACCAGACGCACCACGCTGTCCCGGATGGCTTGTTGTTCGGTTGTAAAGGGGAACTGCAAGATAACTGCTCCCTCCGTGGTCTCTTTTTGAGCCTCTTCCGGAAGCTGCGGGCTGTCAATTGGCGGGGGAGGCTCTCCAGGGCAATCGAGTGAACGGCGGGACGCAGGCCCCGATCCGGACTGCGGCTTGCTTCAGCGTGGGAGCGCAATTCTGGCGCGCAGGCCGCCGAAGCCTGCCCCGGCGGAGGCCGAGTGCCGGTTCGCCTAGACGATATCGCCGCCATGCGCCTGCACGACCGATCGTGCGATCGACGGTCCGAGGCCGGTGCCGGTTTCCCGGCAGTGCGATTCCTCCAGCCGGTGGAACGGCTCGAAACCATGTGGCGGTTCCGCCTCGGAAATTCCTGGGCCGTCATCCTCGATATCGATCATGAGGGCGGAGGCCGTCGGCTGGATCGTAACCCGTGCCGCCTGCCATATCTTACCGCATTTTCGATCAGGTTGGTCACCGCGCACCGGATCGTCTTGATGATCTGCGGATCGGCCGGATCGCGTTGCAGCTTCTTGCGTAACCGGCTCACCTGGATATCGATGCTACGGTTGAACGCGGCCGCGGCACGCCAGCGCGTCAGGTCCACCGACTGGTCGCGGCCCAAGACGCCCTGCGGCCGCTCGGCCAGCGCCAACAGCAGCTCGTACTCGCCGGTGCTGAGCGGCACCGTGACGCGGTCCTCACGTAACAACTCGCAGCTACCAGTGTGCTGTCGGTGTTCAGCACCCAGTGGTCGAAGCCGTAGCGCGGGGAGTCCGGTGGCGGATCAGCGGCCGCCGACGGATGGGTGGCCCGCCGCAACACGGCGCGAATGCGCGATCAGGCCGCGGCTGCCGAAGGGTTTGGCCAGGTAGTCGGCGCGCCCAGTCCGGTTCCGATGACACGATCCACCTCCACGCCCTTGGCGGTGAGCGTGATGATCGGGATATCGCTGCCGGCGCGGATCCGCGGGCAGAGCGACAGCCCGTCCAAGCCGGGCAGCATGAGGTCAAGCAGGATCAGGTCGCTATGCGCGTCGGCGAGGGCGTGCGGATCAGCAAGTACTTCCAGAGCAAACCTGTTCATTATGTCGCTCGGCTCGAGCCCAGACCTGCCGGCTCAATGGTCCGGGATTGCGGTGGTCCGAGATCAGCGTGGTAGCAGCATGTCGGCGATGATACGGACCAGCTCCACATAGCTGCGCATCAGGAATGCCGCGAAGGCGCCGGCCAGAAAGCCGCTTAGCAGCCATATCGTGCCATGACCGGCAGCAGCCGCCCAGGCGCCAGCGCCGACGAACAGGAGACCGAAACAGACCGCGAACCAGTTACCATGCCGCCGCAGCAGGCGCACGGCCGGGTAAGGTCGATCGGCGCTTTCGATTGGCGGGAAACCTGGGTCCGACATGCGACAATGCTTGTCCTGTACCCCATGCGGGTCAAGTCGGTGGCAGGGCCTGACAGCCACGCGCGGAGCACACGGCCCAGATCGGTATGCGCCAGGACGCAGTCAGAACGGGCGATCCTTGAGCCGCTGCTTGATCGAGTGAAGCTTCGTGGCGCGTCAGCCGCCAGCGACCAACCGCGGCGTCAGCGGTTTGCAGACACGGACTCCTGGAAGCCCGATCATCTTTTTCGCCTCGGCACGGTGCGTCGCCACGGCGATCGCGCGTCGCGTCACGCTGCGATCGAGGCCTACCGGGCGCAGCCAGGTCAACGGCACCGGCACGGTCGCGCCGTCTTCCACGACGATCAGCGCGCCCTCCATCGGCACATCCGGCGTGGCATCTATGCCAGCCAGCACATTGCGGTGCCAGTTGTTCATGCGGCTCTGCCACTCGCCGGTGCTGGCCGGGCCGGCGCTGGCGCGATAGGCATCGCTCGTGAACACCTCTGGCCCCGTGACCTGATGCAGCGCAATGAACGGCGAAGGATGCGGGCTGAGCGCCTCGAATCGCTGGGTCGCCTGGATGCCCGGGATCGTGATCAGGGTCCTCATGTGGGCCAGGTACCACGCATCCCATTCGGCGCGCCGGTCCAGGTCGATCAGTGCCATCTCCACCATGTAGATCATCGGAGCGTTCCCCTTAGTGTGCTCGCAGCATGTTCGGCAGCGCGGAAGCCGAATACCGCCGCCTTCGATAGTCCCCCGACGTAGCCAATGAAAGGTCCACCTTCAATCCCACCGGTAGTTGCACCAGCGGCATAGAGCCCGGGGATCGCACTGCCGTCTTCACGCAGCACCCGCGCGTCGCCATCGATCCGGATGCCGCCCATCGTGTAGGTAATTCCGGCGCAGACCGGAATGGCAATGAATGGCGCGCTTGTGATCGGCATCGGCTGATAGCGATCGCTGCTGCGTGGCGGCGCGAGCGCGGCGAGCAGCCCGGACCGATGCGCGGCGTTATAAGCGGCGACGGTCCGTGACAGGCCGTCGGGATCGATCCCGGCACTCAGTGCCAGGTCGGCGAGGGTTCCGGCGCGATGGATCGTGCCGCCGGCCCGTGCCAGTTCCGGGTTCGCCGGAATTCGTGCCGAACGGCCGGGGCCTTCCCAGATCGTCGTGTCACACACCAGGGTTGCTGTCAGTGGCGTAGACGAGCGGGCAATCATGTTCGCCATGTGGATGCCGCCCATGCCCTCATCGACAATGCGGGCGCCGACGGGGTTGACGATGATACCGGCGGCAGCGATCCCGTCCAGCTCGGGATATGGCCAGACGCGATCGCTCACCATGGCATCACGGCACAGCAGATGGCCGTAGAAGCAGTCGAGCGCGGTGACCGCGGCGCCGGCCTCACGCGCCATCCGCAGTCCGTCGCCCACACCGGTGGCCGCACCTCGCTGCTTCACCTGCTCCGGTATCTGCATGATGTGCTGTCGTAGCAGGGCAAAATCGGCCTGAAACCCCCCATCCGCCAGGACGACCGAGCGTGCTGTGAAACGGCGCACCACGCTGGCCTGTTCCGCTTCAACGCCTATGCAACTACCGTCGTGCATCATCAGTGTACGCGCCACGGTACCCAGCATCAGCGTGCCGCCACTACCGCGCAGGCGGTCGGCCAGCAGGCGCAACATCACGTCTGGCCCGCGTCCTTCCCAATCAAGCCCTGCCCGCAGCGGGCGCGGTGGCGCCATCATCCAGTTCTGCCAGGCCACCGCCCCGGCGCGGATGAACCGCCCGCCCTGCGCGCGCAGCCAGTCGATCACACGCGCGGTCTCGTGCGCCATCGCATCCATAAGTACGGGATCGGTGAAGCCGCGCGTGTTGCGTTCGATCGCCGCGCGCAAAGCTACTTCGGGTTCCTTGGGGTCGGTATAGGCAACATGGATGATGCCGCCCGACCACCTGGTGTTGCAGGGGTAGCGGACATCGGCCCCCTTCTCGAGCACCGCGGTGCGCAGTCCGCGTTCGGCCGCGCGCACGCCGGCTACCATTCCGGCAAGGCCGCCGCCGACGATCACCAGATCGAGATTGTCGTTGTTCATCTTGGTCCGCTTCCTGCCTGCGCCAAGCAGGCAGGGCTATCCTTAGTCCGTCAGTGGTTACCCGGCAAGATCGCGGGACATCACCGTCAGCGAACCGTCCCGGGCTTGCCGGAGGCTTCGACTCCTGAGTGTCAACCCGCACACGATCACGGTGGACAGGAACCCGGCCCATCCGCGGGCGGTGACGGAGATGAAGGGGAGGGGAGAGCTGTGGCGCTTCTCCCGGCTGCGGTGGTGCAAGTACCTGCACAACATCGTCGAGCAGGACCACCGCCAGATCTAACGGCTGGTGGGGCCAGGGATCGGCTTGGGGAGATTACCAACCGCCAAGCGAAGGTTGACCGGCTATCAGGCGATGGCGGCGATCAGGAAGGGCCAGGTTAACAACATCGACGGTCGCGGCATGCAGGCATCGACTGCCTTCGTTGCCAGACTCTTCCAGATCGCCGCCTGATAGCCCCCGTTCCCACCGCTTCGCGCGGTCCGATTCGGCGTTTGCAGTAGAACCATTAGAAGCGCCGGTAGAACTGAGGATTTGAGGAGGTCCGGGTTGGCGTCGATCGGGACCCCGATGAAGCGCCTAGTTTCTGCGCTGCCTCAATGCTTATCCCATAGACGTGGCATGGTCTCAGTTGGACGCCGATTCATACCCTCATATCGGCACCGTCGAGTAATGGGATCGTCGGTTGCGTGTCCCCGATTTGAACCTGCGGGTCAACGTGCTCAACGCCTTATGGCGACATCCCAGTGCCCAGTTTTATCGCGCCCGGCACGCCAGTGCGGTATGACACTGCGAACGCCGGACGCCGCCGATATGCGCCTGCTGCGCGACCGGGCAATGTTCGAAAATGCCGGGCTGCCGCTGTTGCTGCGCCCGGATCGGTCGGGGCAGGGCGGGCGGGCGGCGGGACCATTGCCGGGCGCGCGCGGTGGCGCGACGGCAAGGCAGCTGATATAAGTCGCG
>JAKAZX010000200.1 GCA_021826485.1 Pseudomonadota bacterium
GAAGCTGCCGGCGCTGCGCCACGCCACGCCGTTCCTGCGCCGCGAACTCGCGCATGCGCTGCGCCTGCGCTACGCGCCGGACCTGTCGTTCCAGGCTGACACCAGCCTCGACTATGCGATGCACGTCAACGAATTGCTGCACCGGCCGGAGGTGCGGCGGGACCTGGACTGATCGACGGCATTATTGACGCACCGCGCGGGATTGACACCACCAGCGCCGGGAATATGGCTTGTCTCGCGGTCACGGAGCAGCGGAGATGGGCGGCGACAGCAGGTACGAGACCGATTTCTACGGCTGGGCGGAGGAGCAGGCCGACTTGCTGCGCCGTGGCCGCCTCTCCGAAGCGGATATCGGGCATATCGCCGAGGAAATCGCCAGCATGGGACGGGCCGAGCGGCGCGAACTGGTGAATCGGCTCGCCGTGCTGCTGTTGCATCTCTTGAAATGGGCGCATCAGCCGGAGCGGCGGGGCAAAAGCTGGCGGCTGACCGTCGCCGAACAGCGCCGCCAGATCGCCCGCCATCTGCGCGACAACCCCAGCTTGATGCCCGAGATCGATGCGGCGATGGCAGACGCCTATGGTGATGCCATCCTGCGCGCCGAGGCGGAGACGGACCTGCCGCGGGACAGCTTCCCCTGGTCCTGCCCGTGGTCCTTCGCCGAGACGCTGGACGAAGCGTTCTGGCCGGAACGGCGCTGACCCGCAGGCGCGCTTGCCTTCCGCCCGCGCGTCTGCTTCACCCCGCGCCCGCCGTCCTGCCGCCGACGTGGCCGGGACCGCGTCTCCGAGGAACCGAACCGATGCGCCAACGCAAGCCGCGCGGCCGCAAGCTCGATGGCTGGCTGATCGTGGACAAGCCGCCGGGCCTGACCAGCACCGACGTGGTCAACCGCGTCCGCCGCGCCTTCGACGCGCAGAAGGCAGGCCATGGCGGCACGCTGGACCCGCTGGCGACCGGCGTCCTGCCGGTCGCCTTCGGCGCCGCCACCAAGACCGTGCCCTATGTGATGGACGGCACCAAGGTGTACCGTTTCACGCTGCGCTTCGGCGAGGCGCGGGACACCGACGATGCCGACGGGCAGGTGACCGGGCGCAGCGAGGCGCGGCCGAGCGATGCCGCGATCGCCGCCGCGCTGCCGGGGTTCCGCGGCGAGATCATGCAGGTGCCGCCGGCCTTCTCCGCGATCAAGGTGGCCGGGGAGCGGGCCTACGACCTCGCGCGCGCCGGCGCGCCGCCGGCGCTGGAGGCGCGGCCGGCGCGGGTCGATCGGTTCGACCTGGTGGCGCGCCCGGATGCCGATACCGCGGTGTTCGAGGTGCAGTCGGGCAAGGGCGTCTATATGCGCAGCCTCGCCCGCGACCTTGCCGCCGCCTGCGGCACGCTCGGCCATGTCGCCGCCCTGCGCCGGCTGCGGGTCGGCCCCTTCGCGGAACAGGGCGCGATTCCGCTGGACAAACTGCTGCGCGCGGAGGATACCCCACCGACTTCCCCGGACGTCCTGCTTCCCGTCGCGACCGCGCTGGCCGACATCCCGGCGCTGGCCTTGACGGAAGCGGAAGCCTTCGGCCTCGGCCACGGTCAGGCAATCAGCCTGGTCACGCTGATGGGCCGCATTCCACCGGCGGCCGACCCCGATGGGGGGTTGGCCCGCGCGATGGCGGGGGGGCGCGTGATCGGGCTTTGCCGGCTGGAGGATGGCTGGCTCAAGCCCGAACGGCTGCTGTAGCCGCCACGCGACGTTCCAACCCATTCGACAGGAGCAGATGATGTCGATCACCGCGGAGCGCCGCAGCGCGCTCGTCAGCGAATACGCGACCGGCGCGGCCGATACCGGCAGCCCGGAGGTTCAGGTCGCCCTGTTGTCCGAGCGCATCGGCAATCTGACCGAGCATCTCAAGACCCACGCCAAGGATTTCCACAGCCGGCGCGGTCTGCTGGTGCTGGTCGGCCGCCGCCGCCGGCTGCTCGACTACCTGAAACGGAAAGACCAGGCCCGCTACGAGGCGCTGATCGGCCGGCTCAACCTGCGCCGCTGATCGCCCGCCTTCGGGTGGTCCTGCCCGGCCGGCGCCCCATATCAACGGCGCCGGCCACCACCCCCCGCGTCATGGGGATGCGGGGCAACGCCGACCGGGGGTCCGCCCCCGGACTGCCGCGCGCCAGCGGCGGACCGACAGACGGCCGATCCGGCACTTCTGCCGCATGCAGGGGCCAGGACGGCGCCTCCGGCCACATGGCTCCGCGGTTCTGCGAACGCCCGCAGACCGCTCCCATGCAGCCCGAGACGCCGTTCCCCTGCGCAGAGCTTCGGATCGTCCCTGCCGTCCGCCCGCCGTCCGCGCGCCCAACAGGGACGACAGGATGTTCAACTACTTCCGCAAGGAACTCGACTGGGGCGGGCGCAAGCTCGTCCTGGAAACCGGCAAGGTCGCGCGCCAGGCCGACGGCGCCGTGATGGCCCGCTACGGCGACACGATCGTGCTGTGCACCGCCGTCGGTGCCCGCAGCGCGCGGCCGGGGCAGGATTTCTTCCCGCTCACCGTGAACTACCAGGAAAAGAGCTTCGCGGCCGGCAAGATCCCGGGCGGCTTCTTCAAGCGCGAGGGGCGGCCGAGCGAGCATGAGACGCTGGTCTCCCGCCTGATCGACCGGCCGATCCGCCCGCTGTTCCCCGAGGGCTTCCGCAACGAAGTCCAGGTGATCGCGACCGTGCTGAGCCACGACCTGGAGAATGACCCGGACATCGTCGCCCTGATCGGCTGTTCGGCGGCGCTGACGCTGTCAGGCATTCCGTTCTTCGGCCCGGTCGGCGCGGCCCGCATCGGCCATGTCGATGGCGAGTACGTGCTGAACCCGACCCCCGAGCAGGCCGACCGCTCGCAGCTCGACCTGGTGGTCGCCGGCACGCGCGAGGGCGTGCTGATGGTGGAGAGCGAGGCGCACGAACTGCCCGAGGACGTGATGCTCGGCGCCGTCACCTTCGGCCATGCCGCCTTCCAGCCGGTGATCGACGCCATCATCGCCCTGGCCGAGCACGCGGCGCGCGAACCGTGGCCACTGCCGGCGCCGGACGAAACGCAGCGGTCGCTGGCCGCCCGCGTCGATGCGCTGGCCCGCGCGCCGCTCGCCGAGGCCTATCGCGAGCAGCAGAAGCAGGCGCGCCACGAGCGCATCGAGACGGCCAAGAAGGCGGCGGCCGAGGCGCTGGCGACGGAAGGTCTGGAAGCGGATCGCGCCAAGCCGCTGTTCAAGGAGCTGGAGGCGGACATCGTCCGCAACGCCATCCTGGACACTGGCCTGCGCATCGACGGGCGCGACACGCGCACCGTGCGCCCGATCGTCGCCGAAGTGGGCGTGCTGCCGCGCGCGCACGGCAGCGCGCTGTTCACCCGCGGCGAGACGCAGGCGCTGTGCGTGGCCACGCTCGGCACCGCGCAGGACGAGCAGATCGTCGATGCGCTGGAGGGCGAGCATCGCCGCCACTTCATGCTGCACTACAACTTCCCCCCCTACTCGGTCGGCGAGACCGGCCGCATGGGCAGCCCGGGGCGGCGCGAGATCGGCCACGGCAAGCTGGCGTGGCGGGCGCTGCACCCGCTGCTGCCGGGCAAGGACAAGTTCCCCTACACGGTGCGCGTGGTCAGCGAGATCACCGAGAGCAACGGCAGCTCCTCCATGGCCACGGTGTGCGGCACCTCGCTTGCGATGATGGACGCCGGCGTGCCGCTGGCGCGGCCGGTCGCCGGCATCGCCATGGGGCTGATCAAGGAGGACCGCGGCTTCGCCGTGCTGTCCGACATCCTGGGCGACGAGGATCATCTGGGCGACATGGACTTCAAGGTCGCCGGCACCGAGCGGGGCGTCACCTCCCTGCAGATGGACATCAAGATCACCTCGATCACGCCCGAGATCATGCGCGTCGCGCTGGATCAGGCGCGGGACGGGCGGATGCACATCCTGGGCGAGATGGCGAAGGCGCTGACCGGTGCGCGCAGCGACGTGGCGGCGACGGCACCGCGCATCCACGTCATCAACGTGCCGAAGGACAAGATCCGCGAGGTGATCGGCACCGGCGGCAAGGTGATCCGCGAGATCGTCGAGCAGACCGGCACCAAGATCGACATCGACGACGACGGCACCATCAAGATCGCCGCGACCGAGGCCGACCGGGCGCAGGCCGCGATCGACTGGATCCGTGGCATCGTCGCGGAGCCGGAAATCGGCGTGATCTACCCCGGGAAAGTGGTCAAGACCGCCGATTTCGGCGCCTTCGTCAATTTCCTCGGCTCCCGCGACGGGCTCGTGCATATCAGCGAGCTGACGCAGGGCCGGGTCGCCAAGACCAATGACGTGGTCAATGTCGGCGACGCGGTGAAGGTGAAGGTGCTGGGCTTCGACGACCGCGGCAAGGTGAAGCTGTCGATGCGCGTGGTCGATCAGGCGACCGGCGAGGACATCACCGACAAGGTCGGCCCCAAGGGCGGCCGGGGCGACAACCGGCCGGACGGGCGGCGCGAGCGCGAGGCGGTGACGGAGTGATGCCGGCCGCGCCGGTCCGCCTGGCCTGATGCGGACCGGCGCGGCACGCGTTACAATAGCGTGACGGGACGGGCGCTGGCCCGCCCCGCAATCGCGAGGGGACAGGCGCGATGAGGGCCATCAACGCGATCCGCATGGGGGGGATGGAGCTTCTGCCGCTGGTGGAGGGCGGCAAGGGAGTCGCGATCTCCACCGGCATCACCGCCGGCCACTGGGCCGCCTGCGGCGGGGTCGGCACGATGAGCGCGGTGAACGCCGACAGCTACGACGACCAGGGACGGCTGATCCCCCAGATCTACCGCGGCCGGACCCGGCGGGAGCGCCATGAGGAGCTGATCCGCTACGCGATCTCCGGCGGCATCGCCCAGGCCCGCCGCGCCTATGAGATCGCCGGCGGCAAGGGCCGCATCCACGCCAACATCCTGTGGGAGATGGGCGGGGCGGAGCGGGTCATCACCGGCATCCTGGAACAGGCGAAGGGCCTCATCAACGGCCTGACCTGCGGCGCCGGGATGCCGTACCGCCTGTCCGACATCGCCGCCCGGTTCAATGTCCACTACTACCCCATCGTCTCCTCGGCGCGGGCGTTCAACGCGCTTTGGAAGCGCGCCTACCACAAGGCGGCATCGCTGCTGGGCGGCGTGGTCTATGAGGACCCGTGGCTGGCCGGCGGGCATAACGGCCTGTCCAACAGCGAGGACCCGCAGAAGCCCGAGGACCCGTATCCGCGCGTGCTGGCGCTGCGGACCGCCATGCGCGGCTTCGGCCTGGCCGATACGCCGATCATCATGGCGGGCGGCGTCTGGTGGCTGGAAGAATGGGAACACTGGATCGACAATCCCGAACTCGGCCCCATCGCGTTCCAGTTCGGCACCCGCCCGCTGCTGACCCAGGAAAGCCCGATCGGGGAGGCGTGGAAGCGCCGGCTGCTGACGCTGAAGGAAGGCGACGTCTTCCTCAACCATTTCAGCCCCACCGGCTTCTATTCCTCGGCGGTCGATAACGCCTTCATCCAGGAACTGCGCCACCGCAACGAGCGGCAGGTGGCCTACACCACCGAGCGGATCGGCGAGCACGTTGCCGAATACGGCGTCGGGCCGCGCAAGCGGCTGGTGTTCCTGACGCCGCCGGACCTGGCCCGCGTGCTGGCCTGGGAGGCGCAGGGCTTCAGCGAGGCGCTGCGCACGCCGGACGGCACCCTGGTGTTCGTGACACCGGAAAAGGCGCAGGAAATCCTGACCGATCAGGTGAACTGCATGGGCTGCCTGAGCCAGTGCCGCTTTTCCAACTGGTCGCAGCAGGACCCCGAGTTCAGCAACGGCAAGAAGGCGGATGCCCGCAGCTTCTGTATCCAGAAGACGCTGCAGGCGGTTGCCCATGAATCCGACCGCGACGACGTGATCGAACACAATCTGATGTTCAGCGGGCACAACGGCTTCCGCTTCGGGACGGATCCGTTCTACAGCAACGGCTTCATCCCGACGGTGCGGCAACTGGTCGAGCGCATCCTGACCGGCCGCTGACCGTCCGGCGGACGGTGCGGCGATGCTCAACACGGTTCTCGCCTGGATCGCGGCCCTGGTCTGGACCACCGCTTACGGTCTGTTCTTCATGACCGATCTCAGGCGGTGGTGGCGCGGGCGCGCGCAGCGGCAGGCCGCCGCCGCGGCGGAACGCGAACGCGCGCGACGGGCCTATGCCGACTGGGTGCGCGATATTCCGCCGCCGCCGTCCCGCTTGCCGCAGATGCCGCCGCCGCCCGCGCCGCGGCCGGCGGCGCCGCAGCCGCCGGGGGCGGTGGTGATCCCGTTCCCCCGCCGCCGCGCCGGCGGGCGCCGCTGAAGGGCTACTTGACCAGATCGACGTGGTAGATCGGCATGTCCTGCGACGCCGGCAGGTCCTTCTGGCTCCAGCCGCCACCGAGTGAGCGCACCAGCCGCACGCCGGATTGCAGATACTGCGTCTCCAGTTGCAGCAGCAGTTGCTGGGCGCCCAGCAGCGATTCCTGGGCGACCACGACTTCCAGGAAGTTGGCGGCACCGTCCTTGTAGAGCGCCATCGACATGTCGAGGGTCCGCTGCGCCGCCGCCACCGCCCGGCGGTCGTCGGCCTCCTCCACCTTGTAGTAGTGCAGTTGGGCCAGCGCGTCCTCGACCTCCTGGAAGGCGGTCAGCACGGTGTTGCGGTAATTGGCGGTCGAGCCGTTGAAGGTGGCGATGGCCGCGGCCTCCTGCGCCCGCAGATAGCCGCCTTCGAAGATCGGCAGGGTCAGGCCCGGGCCGATAGACCAGAAGCTGCTCGGCAGGTTGATCAGGTTGATGCCCGCGTTCTGGAACCCGCCGATCGCGTTCAGCGACACGTTGGGGAAGAACGCGGCGCGCGCCACGCCGATCAGCGCGTTGTTGGCCGCCACCTGCCGCTCCGCCGCCGCGATGTCGGGGCGGCGTTGCAGCAGCACCGACGGGACGCTGGGCGGCAGGCGCGGCAGCACGATCGGCGCGAGGCTTGGCGGCACCGAAAAGGCCGGCGCCGGCACCGCCACCAGGGTCGCGATCGCATGTTCGGCGAGCGCCCTTCGGGCGCCGATATCGTCGAGCTGGGCGCGCGCCGATTCCAACTGCGCCTGCGCGCGCGACACGTCCATGCCCGAGGCGATCAGCCCGTTGAACCGGTTCTGTGCGACCGCCAGGGCCTGGCCATAGGCTGCGACCGTGTGCGTCAGCAGGTCCTGTTCGGCATCCAGGCCGCGCAGCAACAGGTAGTCGTTGGCCAACTCCGCCTGCAGGCTGAGCCGGATGAAGGCGAGCTGTGCCGCGCTCGCCTGCGCCGTGGCCTTGCCGGCCGCTGCCTGGTT
>JAKAZX010000201.1 GCA_021826485.1 Pseudomonadota bacterium
GCCCGGCTGGCGGCTGGTGTCCGGCTTCAGCGACAGCGGCACCCAGCGCAGCCCGTCGGCGGACTGCACCAGGAACAGCACCGACCCGCGGCCGGCCTTGCGCACGTTCTCCACCCGCTGCTCGACGTCGGCGGGCGTCCCGACCTCCTCCTGCTGGACCTCGACGATCACGTCGCCGGCCTTCAGGCCGCGGTCCGCCGCCGGGGTGCCGGGCGCCACCTCGGCCACCAGCACGCCCTTCTGATCCTGCGCGATCTGGTACTTGTCGCGCGCCTCCGGCGTGATCGGGGCGATCTGCAGGCCGAGGCCGGACAGGTCCAGCGGCTTGGGCGGCGCCGGCTT
This sequence comes from Pseudomonadota bacterium, assembly GCA_021826485.1. GTDB lineage: Bacteria > Pseudomonadota > Alphaproteobacteria > Acetobacterales > Acetobacteraceae > JAFKFJ01. The sequence goes on from JAKAZX010000201.1 coordinate 343, forward strand.
GTCGGGCGTGACGGCGGCAAGCTGGGTCTGCTGGTCGTCCGGCAGTTCGCCGATGGTCACGTCCAGCGTCTGCTCCTTGCCGTCGCGCCAGACGGTGACGGGCACCTGCCGGTTGATCTCGGTCTCGGCGACGATGCGCGGCAGGGTGCGCATCTCCTTCACGTCCTGGCCGTTGAATTTCAGGATGATGTCGCCGGTGCGCAGCTTGGCCTTGGCCGCCGGCCCGTTGTCGTCCACCGCCGCGACCATCGCGCCGGCCGGTTCCTTCAGCCCCAGGCTCTCGGCGATATCCGGCGTCACCTGCTGGATCTTCACGCCAAGCCAGCCGCGCCGCGGATGCCCGTAGTCGCGCAACTGCTCGACCACCGTCTTGGCGAGGTTGGACGGGATCGAGAAGCCGATGCCGATGGAGCCGCCCGAGGGCGAGTAGATCGCGGTGTTGATGCCGATCACCTCGCCGTCCATGTCGAACAGCGGGCCGCCGGAATTGCCGCGGTTGATCGGCGCATCGGTCTGGATGAAGTTGTCGTACGGACCCTGCTGGATGTCGCGCCCGCGCGCCGAGATGATGCCGGCCGTCACCGTGCCGCCGAGGCCGAACGGGTTGCCGATCGCGAGTACCCAGTCACCCACGCGCGAATGGTCCGAATCGCCGAATTGCAGCGCCGGCAGCGGATTGTCCGGCGCCACCTTCAGCACCGCCAGATCGGTCTTGGTGTCGCGGCCGACCAGGGTCGCCTTCAGCGTGGTGCCGTCCTGCAGTGTGACGGTGATTTCATCCGCACCCTCGATCACGTGATTGTTGGTCACGATGATGCCCTTCGGGTCGATGATGAAGCCCGACCCCAGGCTCTGCATCTTGCGCGGCGGCGCCTGCGGATTGTCGTGGTTGCGGTGGTTGCGTTCGAGGAAGTCGCGGAACAGTTGCTCGAACGGCGAGCCGGGCGGGAATTGCGGCATTTCCGGCAGCATGCCGGGGCCGCCGTTCTGTGCCGTCACGGTCTGGCTGGAGGAGATGTTGACCACGGCCGGCAGCAGCCGCGCCGCGAGATCGGCGAAACTGTCGGGCGCCGGGCGCGCGACCGCGGGGGCGACGATGCCGGGCAGCGCCGGCAGCGCGACGGCGGTCGCCAGCGCCAGCGAGACGGCACGAACGGAACGCAGTGTTACGCAACGCATCGCGGGGTTCCCCTAGGATCAGCGTCAGTGTCGGGCGGCGGCGGCCCGGGTTCAAGCATGTTCCCGCACCGGTCAGGGCTTCGCGTCGGCCTGCGCCGGTGCCGCCGGCGGCGCCGCCTGCGCGGTGTCGCCATCGCCGGGACGCGGCGGCTCGCTCAAAAGTTTCAGGAAGGCGTCGCCCGGCGTCAGCACGAGCCGCGACGTGCCGGCGGCGAACGCCTCCCGATACGCCTGCAAGGTGCGCCAGGTCTGGAAGAAGCCGGGATCGCGGCTGACCGCATCGGCATAGGTCGCGATCGACTTCGCCTCCCCCTCGCCGCGCAGGCGGTCGGCGCTGGCCTTCGCCTCGGCCAGCAGCACCGTGCGTTCCCGCTCGGCATTGGCGCGGATGCGCGCCGACGCCTCGGCCCCCTCGGCGCGCGCCTGTTTGGCGACGCGCTCGCGCTCGGACTGCATGCGCGCCAGCACCGCCTGGGTATTCTCCTCCGGCAGATCGGCGCGGCGGATGCGCACATCCTCCACCGTCACGCCGAAGCCGCGCATCTCGGTGTTCGACTGGTCGCGGATCAGCCCCATGATGCGGCCGCGCTGCGAGGACAGCACGTTGAGCAACTGCTCGTTGCCGAGCACGCGGCGGAGCGAGGACGACACGACCGAGTTCAGCCGCGCCTGGATTCCCTCCTCGCCGATGCCGACGGCCTGATAGTAGCGCAGCGGATCGACGATGCGGAAGCGCGCGAAACTGTCCACGATCAGCCGCCGCTGATCGCCGAGGATCACCTCCTCCGGCGGCACTTCGTAATCCAGCAGCCGGCGGTCGAAGTAGATCGCGGTCTGCACCAGCGGCAGCTTCACGTGCAGGCCGGGCTGTTCGATCACCCGCACCGGCTGGCCGAGCTGCGTGATCAGCGCCTGCTCGGTCTGCGCCACGGTGAACAGGCAGGCATCGGCAAGGATGGCGACGACCACCAGCGCCGCGAGGGCGGCGATCAGGTTGCGGCTCATGGCTTGCCTCCGCCGGGCGGGGCGTGTCCGGCATCGTTCAGCGGCAGGAACGGCACGATCCCGCGCAGGTTGCCGTCCACCACCACGGTCGGGGTGCGGCGCAGGATGTCCTCCATCGTCTCGATATACAGCCTCCGCAGCGTCACGTCCTTGGCCGCGTCATAGGCCTTCAGCACCGACAGGAAGCGCTGCGCCTGACCCGAAGCCTCGGCGATCGCGGCCTGGCGCTGGCCATCGGCCTCGGCCACGATGCGCGCGGCATCGCCGCGGGCGCGCGGCACGATGTCGTTGTGGTAGGATTCCGCCTCGTTGCGCATCCGGTCGGCGTCGGTGTTGGCGCGCTGCACGTCGCGGAAACTGTCGATCACCGCGGCCGGCGGATCGACCTTCTGCAACTGGACCTGCGTGATCTCCACCCCCGTCCCGTACTGGTCGAGGATGTACTGCACCCCCTTCATCACGTCGGTCTCGATCTTGGCGCGCCCCTCGGTCAGCGCGAACTGGATCGGCGTGCGCCCGATCTCCTCGCGCATCACGCTCTCGGCGGCGGATTTCACCGTGTAGGCGGGGTGGCGGGTGTTGAACAGATAGGCCCCGGCGTCGCGGATGCGCCAGAACACCGCGAAGTCGATGTCGATGATGTTCTCATCGCCGGTCAGCATCAGGCTTTCCGCCAGCACGTCGCGGCCGGCGGCGTCGGTCCCCTGCTCCACCGGCACGCTGCCCTGGCCGGAGCGGTAGCCGATCTCCACCCGGTTGATGCGGGTCACCTTCGGCCGCAGCACCGTCTCCACCGGCCACGGAATATGATAGTTCAGGCCCGGCAGGGCGGTGCGGTTGAAGGCGCCGAAGCGCAGCACCACGCCCTGCTCGTCCGGCTGCACGCGGTAGAAGCCGCTGACCAGCCACAGCGCGAACACGCCGGCCGCGATCAGCGCGATGCCCCGCCCGCCGCCGCCGCGTCCGAAGCCACCGCCGCCGCCGCGCCGCCCGCCGAAGCCCGGCGGCAGCAGGCCGCGCAGGAAGCCTTGCAGGCGGCGGATCAACTCGTCCGGGTCGGGCAGGTTGCCGCCGGGGCCGCCGCTCCACGGACCCTTCGGCCCGCCACCACCCCCGCCGCCCGGCCGGGGCGGTTCCTTCGGCGATCCCGGGGGAGCCCCCCACGGGCTGCCGCCGTTGGGGCCGCCATTGTTCCACGACATCGGGCCGGATTGCTCCCCTTGCGTGCACGAGTGCGGGCGCGGTGGGCGCGCCGGTGCTGACAGGCCCGCCCGGCCATTGGCAGCACGCCGCCCGGGCGCCATATGGGCGCCGCGGCGACGCTGCATATTGACCAGCTTCAAAAGGTTTTCAAGCGCATGAGCACGCCCCCGACCGCCGAGCGTCCCACCGTCGAGCGTCTGCGCGATGCGCTGCGCGACATTGCCGACCCGGTCAGCGGCAAGGATATCGTCGCCGCAGGGCTGGTGGAAGCGGTCGAGCTGCGTGGCGGCCTCGTGCATGTCGCCCTGCTGACCGACCGGCAGCGCGCCCCGGCGATGGAGCCGCTGCGCCGGCAGGTGGAACAGCTTCTGGCGCGCGTGCCGGGCGTGCAGAACGCCGCCGTCGTGCTGACGGCGCACAAGCCGGCGGCTGCGGCGGCGCCGGCCGCCGCCCCGCCTGCCCACGCCCATGCCCACGCCTCCGGCCAGCCCGCCCGGCCGCAACTGCTGGCCGAGGTGGGCGCGGTGATCGCCGTCGCCTCCGGCAAGGGGGGCGTCGGCAAGTCCACGGTCGCGGTCAATCTGGCGGTGGCGCTGGCGCAGATGGGCAAGCGGGTCGGGCTGCTCGATGCCGACATCTACGGCCCCAGCCTGCCGCGCATGCTGGGGCTGGCGCGCAAGCCGGAGGTGCGTGGCAACCGCATGCTGCCGCTGCCCGCCTGGGGGCTGCAGACCATGTCGATCGGCTATCTGGTGGAGGAGGAGACGGCAATGATCTGGCGCGGCCCGATGGTGATGGGCGCGCTGGAGCAGATGATGGGCCAGGTCGAATGGGGCCCGCTGGACGTGATGGTGGTCGATATGCCGCCCGGCACCGGCGACGCCCAGTTGACGATGGCGCAGCGCGTGGCGCTGGCCGGCGCCGTGATCGTCTCCACCCCGCAGGACGTGGCGCTGGCCGATGCGCGGCGCGGCGTGAAGATGTTCGAGCGGACGCGCGTGCCGGTGCTCGGGCTGGTGGAGAACATGAGCTTCTTCTGCTGCCCGAACTGCGGCCACCGCGCCGACATCTTCGGCCACGGCGGCGCGCGGGCGGAGGCGCACCGGCTGAACACCGAGTTCCTCGGCGAAGTGCCGCTGCTGCTCGACATCCGCGAATCCGGCGATGCCGGCACGCCGATCGCCGCCGCCGCGCCGGACAGCGAGGCGGGGCGCGCCTTCGCCGCCCTGGCCGCGCGGGTCGCCGCGAAGCTGTCCACCGGCCGCCCCGCGCCCGGCCCGCGCATCGTGGTGGAATAGCGCGCGGCCTATTTGTTGATGGTCGCCGCCGCGACGGTGCAGGTCGCCTCGTCCTGGGAGCCGGTGCCGCCGGAGCAGCCGATGGCGCCGATCAGCTTGCCGTCCTCCACCAGCGGAATGCCGCCGCGCGAGGCGATCACGTCGTCCAGCGTCAGCGAATAGATGAGGCCGGATTTCTGCACCCCGTCCTCGAACACGCGGGTGGGCCGGCGATAGCGCGCAGCGGTCCGCGCCTTGTGCTCGGCGATCGAGATGGAGGCGAGCTGCGCACCGTCCATGCGGGCGAAGGCGACGAGGTTGCCGCCGGAATCGACCACCGCGACGTTCATCGCCCAGCCGCGCCGCGTCGCCTCGGCCGTCGCCGCCGCGATCAGCGCCTGCGCGCGGGCCAGCGGGATCGGCGCGCCGTACGGCACGTTGAACGGCATCTTGTCCGGCACGACATCCAGCGGGTTCGGGGATTGCTGCGCCTGTGCCCGCGCAGCGCCGGCGATGCCGAGCGCGGCGACGAGGATGGCGGCGATGGCCCGATGCGGCTTCATGTCGGTTCTCTCCCCGCGCCCGTTGTTCTGTTCCGGCGAGCCTAATCGTTGCGCGCCATCGCGTCCATCCCGGCGGTCAGCGCGCCGGCACGGCCGAACCGGCGGTCCAACCAGTGCTGGCCGACCATGAACAGCGCGGTCAGCGCCAGGTAATAGATGCCGGCGGCCGACAGCGCCTCGAAATAGCGGAAGTCGGAGGATGCCGCCTGATCGGCGGTCAGCAGCAGCTCCCGCACGCCGATCACCGAGATCAGCGCCGTCAGCTTCAGCATGCTGATGAACTGGTTGCCCATCGGCGGGAGGATGATGCGCACCGCCTGCGGCAGCACCACCAGCCGCATGATCTGCATCTCCCGCAGGCCGAGCGCGCGGGCCGCCATGCGCTGCTCCGTCCCCACCGCGCGGAAGCCGGCGCGGATGATCTCGGCGATATAAGCGCCCTCGTTCAGCCCGAGCGCCAGCACCGCGCAGGCATCGCCCGGCAGCACGATGCCGAAGCTGGGCAGCACGTTGAACACGAACACGATCTGCAACAGCACCGGGGTGCCGCGGAACAGCCCGATATAGCCCCGCGCCGGCAGGGAAAGCGCGCGCAGCCCGGTTTCCTGCGCAACCGCCAGCACCAGCCCGACGCCGATGCCGAGCGCGAGCGAAGCAAGACTGATCCAGAGCGTGGTGAACGCGGCCGTGACGTAGCGGAAGCTCAGCAGGTCATGCAGGAAGACCGCGGGATGGAACAGCGTCATCGCCCGCGCCCGCCCGCCGCGCCGCCGCCTGCGGTCAGAATGCCGAACTCGCCGCCGGCAGGTGCCATTTGCGCAGCAGCCCGGCATAGGTGCCGTCCTGCACCAGCCCGTGCAGCGCCGCGCCGAGCTGCTGCGCCAGTGCCGGATTGTCCTTGCCGACCGCGATGCCGACCAGCGTCGCGGTATCGAACGGCTCGCCGGCCAGCGCATAGGCGTCCGGCATCTGGCTGACCATCGCCGCCGCCGTCGCGGTGGAGTTCAGCGCGGCGTCGGCGCGATCCTGCTGCAGGGCGAGTGCGACGTTGTTGCTGCCGGGCAGCGACAGGATGGTGATTTCCGGCTTGCCGGCGGCGACGCAGTCGCCGCTCGCCTTGCGCGTCGCCGCCTCGAACGCGGTGCTGACCGGCACGGCGACGCGATGGCCGCACAGCGCGTCGGCGCCGTTGATGCCCAGCGGGTTGCCGTGGCGCACGATGATCTGGTTGCCGATCCTGACATAGGGCACGAAGTCCACCGCCTCCTGCCGCTGCGGGGTGATGTACATGCCGCTCGCAACGGCATCGACGCGGTGGCCGAGCAGCGCCGGGATCAGCCCCTTGAACTCGATCGTCTGCAACGCCGGCTGCAGCTTCAGCGCTGCGCCGAGCGCGTTCATCAGGTCCACGTCGAAGCCGACCGCCTGGCCGTCCTGCTCGAACTCGAACGGCACGAAAGTGGGCGATGTGCCCCAGGTCAACTGCCCGGCCGCGACCAGTTTCGGCGGCTGCGCCGCGGCGGTCGCGGCCGGCAGCAGCAGCATGAGCGTCAGGCGCAGGATGCGGGCGATCATGGGTCGCTCCTTCAGGCCGGGGCGAGGGTTCGCGGATGGGCGGGACGGCGCAGGCCGAGATGGTCGCGCAGCATGGTGCCGGAATAGTCGCGGCGATACAGGCCGCGGCGTTGCAATTCCGGTACCACCTGTTCGACGAATTCGGCAAGCCCGGTCGGCAGCACGTGGAACTGCATCATGAAGCCATCGGCGGCACCCGCC
>JAKAZX010000001.1 GCA_021826485.1 Pseudomonadota bacterium
AGTGATGACGCCCGAAACCGCCGCGACACTGGGGATCGCGATTTCCTATCAGCATCCGGCGCTGCTGGACGATCTTTCGGTGCTGGAGAATCTGCGCGTGGCGCTGCCCGCGAAGCTCTTTGCCGGCCGCCCGGTCCGCGAAACGGCGCGGGACATCCTGCGAACCATGATGCTGGACGTGCCGCTGCGCGCCCGTGGCGATTCGCTGACGGTGGCGCAGAAGCAGTTGCTGGAAATCGCCAAGGCGCTGGCGATCCGGCCGAAAGTGCTGATCCTGGACGAGCCGACCGCCTCGCTCGACCAGGAATCGACCGACATCCTGTTCCGCCGTATCCGCGAGGTGGTGCAGGCCGGCACGTCGGTGATCTACATCACTCATCGCATGGCCGAACTACGCCAGATCGCCCAACGCGTGACGGTGCTGCGCGACGGACGCGTCCAGGGCAGCGGGATGGTGCGGGACGTGACCGACCAGCATCTGCTGGGCATGATCGTCGGCCGCACCCTCGGCTCGGCGTTTCCGCCCAAGGCTCCGGCAGGGCCGGCGGACGTGGTGCTGAAAGTCACGGGACTAAGCGGCCGGCGCTTTCACGACGTCGGTTTCGAGGTCGCGCGCGGGCAGATCCTCGGCGTCGCCGGGGTGGCCGGCAACGGCCAGTCCGATCTGATGCGGGCGCTGGCGGGGCTGCAACCGTCGGACGGCGCGGTCGCGCTGAACGGGAAGGTGCTGACGCCGCGCGACCTGCTGCGGCACGCCGCCTTCATGCCCTCGGACCGGCATGCCGAGGGACTCGCTGCGGGACTGACGGCGCGGGAGAATGCGGCGCTGGCGTCGTTGCCGAAATTCGCGACGAACGGTCTGGTCAGCCGCACGCGGGAAGTGGCGCAGGTCGGCGCGGCCTTCGGCGCGCTCGCCGTCAAGGCGTCGTCGATCGATGCGCCGGTGCTCTCGCTGTCTGGCGGCAACCAGCAGAAGGTCGTCATGGCCCGCACGCTGCTGTCGGAGCCGGGGCTGATCGTGGCCGACGAGCCGACGCAGGGCGTCGATGTGGGTGCGCGGGCAGAAATCTATCGCATCCTGCGCGAAGTCTCGGCCAAAGGCACGCCGGTGATCGTCAATTCCTCCGACGCGGCGGAGCTGGAGGGGTTGTGCGACACGGTGATCGTGCTGTCGCGGGGCCATGTCGTGGAAACCCTGGCCGGTGCCGAGGTCGTCGAGGCGCGCATCGTCGCCGCCGCGGTGGGGGCCGAGACGCAGGCCGCCCATGGCGCCCCCGCTGCCGCGCCGCGCAACGGCTGGCGCCATTTCGTGCAGGCCGACAATGCGCCGGCAATCCCGCTGACCCTGGTGATCGTGGCGCTGGCCCTGTTCGGCTACAGCCAGAACCCGAACTATCTCTCGGCGTTCAACCTCGCCAACATCCTGGCACTGGCGGCCGCGCTCGGCTTCTTCGCGCTGGGACAGACGATCCCGCTGCTGCTCGCGGGCATCGACCTTTCGGTGGGGCCGCTGGCGGGATTGCTGGTGGTGATCGCGTCGTTCTTCATCAATGACGGGCAGAGCGTGGCGACGATCGCGGCGGGCTTTGCCCTGATGGCGGGCGGCGCGCTGGCAGTCGGCACAATCAACGGGCTGCTGATCCGCTACGCGAATTTCACGCCGATCGCGGCGACGCTTGCGATGTATATCGGCCTGCAGGGATGCAGCTTCCTGCTGCGCGACGGGCCGGGAGGCTATATCAACAACGACATCGTTGCCGTCATCAATGCGCAGATCGGCCCGCTGCCGGTCGCGCTGATCGCGCTGGTGGCAGTCGCCGTGATCGGCGAGATTGCGTTGCGGCGGCTGCGGGCCGGGTGGCGGCTACGTGCCACCGGGTCGGACGAGGACGTGGCGCGCCGCATCGGCGTGCCGGTCGATCGCACCATCGTGCTCGGCTATATCGGCGCCGCGCTGCTGACCGCCGCCGGCGCGATCATGCTGATGGCGCAGATCGGCGTGGGCGACCCGCGGCAGGGCGTGAACTATACGCTGTCGAGCATCACGGCGGTGGTGCTGGGCGGCACCAGCCTGCGCGGCGGCCGGGGAACGTTTCTGGGCACCGTGCTGGGCGCGCTGCTGCTGACGGAGGTGCTGAACATCGTCGCCTTCATCGGCCTGTCGCAGACGTATCAGTACGTCTTCCAGGGCGCACTGATCCTGACCGCGGCGGTGTTGTATTCCACCGTGCGCGGCCGCGCCGCAGCGACGGCGGCCTGATCAGGCGGCAAGCGTATCCCGCGGCGTCGCACGCTCGCGGATGCAGCGATACGCGGCAGCCTCGGCATCCGCCAGGGCGCGCTTCGGCGGCTTGTCTTCGAAGACGGCCGCGAACACCTCGTTGCCGAGGATGCGCTCGATCTCGATATACTCGCGCACCGGGGGCCGGGACCAGGTGTTCAGTTCATTGCGCCGGGCCATGCGGTCCACGAAGCTGACGATCGGCGAGGAGGCGAGCGCCTCCGGATCGGCGCAGACGGAGAACCGCGGCGCGACGGGGAAGCCGTTCTTGACGTGCGCCTTCATCGCTTCGGGCGACGCCATCCAGGCGATGGCATTGACGATCTCGCGCTTGCGGTCGGCGCTCACATAGGTCGGGATGGTCAGCAGGAAGCCCCCCACGGGCGCCGTCGCCTGGCGTCCCTTCAGCACCGGCGGCGTCAGGTAGGTCACCCGCCGCTTCACGCGCGAACTCAGCTCGTGTTCCAGCCGCGCGGCGCGCATGGTCCACGCGTAGCTCATCGCCGCGTGGCCGGACATGAAGCAGTCCAGGTTGCGCTCGGCATCGAACGTCTCGACCCCCGGTGGCGAGACCTCGGCCAACTGGCGCATGTAGTGCAGCGCCGCCAGCCCCTCCTCGCTGTTGATGCGCAGTTGCAGGTTCTGCGTGTCCAGGGCATCCAGCCAGTTCTCCGTCCGGCGCGGCAGTTCCAGCACCGAACCCTGCGAGGAGGCCAGGAAGAACATGAAGGCGTGCGCGATGGTCATGCCCCGCGCGCCATTCCAACTGATGCCGTACTGCTGGCGCTCGGGCCGGTGCAGCGCGCGGGCGGCGGCGATCGTCTCCTCGAACGTCCGCGGATACGCGAGTTGCGCCGCCTCGAACAGATCGCGGCGCGCGGTGAGGATTTCCACCGTGCAGTAGATGGGAATCCCGTATTGCCGCCCGTTCCATCGCCCGGTGGCCCAGACCGAGGGATGGAAATCCAGCGGATTGATCGGGACATGCGGCAATACGCCGTCCAGAGGTGCCAGCAGCCCGGCATCGGCGAACCGGCCGAGCCAGGGCATATTGACGGCGACCACGTCATAGGCCGTTGCGGGGTCGCTCAGCGCGATTTCGGCCTGCGTCAGCAATTCCGGCAGCGGGCGCAGATCGAAGCTGCTCTTGCGGCCGATATCGTTGCGAAAGTCCGACCACATGTTGCGCATGCTGGCGAAGTAATTGTCGTCGTGCAGCAGGAAATGGAGGTTTCGGAGGGCGGCGGAGCTGATCTCGCCACCCTGCAGCGGCGCGATGATGTGGGCAGCGAAATACGAGCCGCCGAAATAATACTCGTCGGTCTCGGCACCCGATCGCAGACCGAAGGTCTTCGCGAGGTGCGCCTTCACCTTCGTCGCATAGTCGATGAACTCGTTCACCAGCCGGTCGCTGGGGACAAGGAAGCAGGTCTTGTGCTTCGGCCCGCGCGGCACACGGTCGATCAGCCCCTTGTCGATCATCCGCGTGATCAGCCGGTTGCCGGTTCCCCAGCTTGCCTTCGACAGCTCGATCATCGTCGACATATCGACCGGCCGCTGCTGCAGATGGCTGTCGATCAGCTCCAGCACCATGTTCCAGTAGATGTCGGGCTTCGCATCCGGGATGCCGGCATCGAAGGGCTGGCGAATCTTGCGCAGGAAGTCGATCACGCGCGACAGCTCGTGGTCGGACAGGTTTCGGGTCGATCGTGTCATGTCCCTCCCTCCCGCGCGTGGCGGTGTCAGGCGTTCATGTCGAGCCCGCACGCCATGCGCATCCACTCCACCAGCGCGAAGAAGTCCTTCTCCGCATAGCCGGCATTGGCCGCCGCGGTATACTGTTGCAGGATCAGGTTGGTGGCGAACATCGGCACGTGCTGGGTGCGCCCGGCCTCGGTGATCAGGGTGAAATCCTTGCGCATCTGCACGACGGAGAAGGCGGGGCTGAAATCGCGCTGGGCGATCATGTCCTGCTTGTAGCGGATCAGCGGCGAGGCGACGGCGCTGTCGGCGATCACCGACATCATCTGCTGGTCGCTGAGACCGCCGGTCGCGCCGAGCGCCAGCGCCTCCGCAAGGATAGCGGACGTGGCGCCGACCAGCGTGTTCAGCACCAGCTTCATGTAGCGCGCCTCCTCCCCGGGACCGAGGAAGAATTTCTGGGTAGTGAGCAGGTCGAGGAACGGGGCGGCCGTTTCCCATGCCGCGGCGTCGCCGGAGGCAAGTGCCGTCAGCGATCCCGCCCGCGCCAGCGCGGTGCTGCCGGAAATCGGGCACCGCAGATAGCCCACGCCGCGGCGGGCAAGGTCGTCCGCCACGCGCCGCGATACGTCGGGGGAAACGGTGCTCATCTCGACCAGCACCGCGCGGGCGCTGACGCGGGTGAGGAAATTGCCGCGCTCCTCGGCGCTGTACACCACCTCCTGCAGAACGGCGTCGTTCGGTATCGTGGAGAAGATCAGGCCACAGTTTGCCGCGAGGTCGCCGGCCGTGGCCGCCACCTGCGCACCGCGCGCAACCAGGCTGGCCCGGTTCTCGGCAACTGGGTCGCAGATGGTCAGCCGATATCCCGCCTCCAGTAAGCGCGTTGCCATCGGGTTGCCCATTTTCCCTACGCCGATCCAGCCGATGCCAGCCCCGATGCCCTCAGCCTTTGCCACGACGAACCCCTGGATGATTGCCCTGCGACCCCGCAGACTACCTGCCCGCAACCCCCTGCGCGAGCGTGATTCATCCAAACTGGATGAAATTGGGGAATTTGCACAAGACCGCTCTGCTAGAGTTCATTCATACCGAGGCTATCTCGGGGAGTGGGGGCGCCCGATCGTCCGCCGCACGGTTGAATTGCGCGTGATCGCGTCCGGCCGCCCCGCCCTGTCGGATAATGCCGCGGAACCGGAGAGGACACGACCATGCGCGCCGTTCGCTTCCACGCTGCCCGGGATATCCGTGTCGAGGACGTTGCCCCGCCACCGGATGCTCTGGGCGCGGACGATGTGCTGATCGAACCGTTCTGCACCGGCATCTGCGGCACCGACCTGCACGAATACGTCGCGGGCCCGATCGTCACCCCGGTGGCGCCCCATGTGTTCACCGGCGCCACCAACCCGCAAATTCTCGGACACGAGTTTTCCGCCCGGGTCAAGAAGGTGGGAGCGGCTGTCCGCCACGTGACGCCGGGCGACCGCATCTCCATCCAGCCGCTGCTGTTCCCGCGCGACGACTATTACGGCAAGCGCGGGCTGTATCACCTGTCGCCGAAAATGGGCTGCGTGGGACTGAGCTGGGCCTGGGGCGGGATGGCGGAGCAGGCGGTGATCAAGGACTACAATGCCCAGCCGATCCCCGATGCCCTGACCGATGAGCAGGCGGCGATGATCGAGCCGGCGGCGGTGGCGATGTACGGCGTGGACCGCGGGGGCGTGCAGGCCGGTTCGACCGTGCTAATCTCGGGCGTGGGGCCGATCGGCGCGCTGACGGTGCTGGCGGCCAAGGCTGCCGGAGCGGCGCTGATCATTGTGGCCGAACCGAACCCCAACCGCCGCCGCATGATCGCGGAGATTGCGCCCGGCGTCGTTACCGTCGATCCGCGGTCACAGGATTTGCAGGAGGTCGTGCGCGATCTGACCGAAGAAGGCGTGGGCGTCGATGTGGCCCTCGAATGCGTCGGGCTGGAGGCGTCGCTGAATGCATGCTCGAACGCGGTGCGGCGCCAGGGCCGGGTGGTGCAGGTTGGCCTGCACGTCAAGCGCGCCAGCATCGATGCCATGCAATGGGCGCTGAAGGACCTGACGCTGGAGGCAACCTGGTGCTACCCGGTGCAGGTCTGGCCGCGCATCGCCCGGCTGATCGCCTCCGGCGCCTTTCCGGTGGAAAAGGTGATCACCGCACGCATCGATGCGGCCGACGTCGTGGCGAAGGGGTTCGAGGCACTGCTCGACCCCGCCGGGAATCATCTCAAGATTCTCGTGCGGACCTGAGCTTCTGGCGACCGGTGCCGCTTCCGGGGCGGACCGCGTCGTGCCGCACGGCGGCGGATTGACCATCGGGTTGGAAATCTGCATGGCACAGCGCAGTTTATGCGCCGATGGAGCGGGCCTGGGCCGGGATGCGGCCGGAATGAGAAGGGACCATTGATGAGGTACTTCACTGAGGCGAATTCGATCGAGGTGGTGAATGCCCGTATCGACGATTCCGCATCGCCGCGACTCCGCCAGGTGATGACCGCGCTGGTCCGGCACCTCCACGATTTCGTCCGGGAGGTTGAGCTGACGCAGGAGGAGTGGGACATCGCCATCGATTTCCTGACCAGGACCGGCCAGATGTGCAGCGAGCAGCGGCAGGAGTTCATCCTTCTGTCCGACGTCCTCGGCGTCTCCATGCTGACCGATGCGATCAACAACCGCCGCCCGCCGGGCGCCACCGAAAACACGGTCTTCGGACCGTTCCACGTCGCCGATGCGCCGATGCGGCAGATGGGCGACAGCATCACCCTGGACGGCAAGGGCGAGACCTGCCTCTATGTCGGCCGGGTGCTCGATCTGGACGGCAATCCGGTCGCGGGGGCGCATATCGACGTATGGTCGGACAATGCCGAGGGCTTTTACTCCGTCCAGCAGCCCGGTATCCAGGAGAAGTGGAACAACCGCGGCATTTTCGTGACCGGGGCGGACGGGAAGTACGAATTCATCGGCATCAAGCCCGTCAGCTACCCGATCCCGGACGACGGCCCGGTGGGCAAGCTGCTTGCGGCACTGGGACGCCATCCGCACCGTCCGGCGCACATGCACTTCCTGGTGACGGCGCCCGGCTATCAGCGGCTCGTCACGCATACGTTCGTTGGGGACGATCCGTGGATCGAGTCCGATGCGGTCTTCGGCGTGAAATCGACCTTGATCGCGCCGTTCGAGAAGGTGCGCGACGGCCGGACGGCGTGGCGTTCCCACTATGACTTCGTGCTGACACCCCTGGGATAGTCGTCCCGCTGCGGCCGGCGGATCGCGACATTGGGTGAAGCTGGCGCCGGCCGCCGGCGTCAATGATGGCGCCGCGTGATCTGTGGCAGGGAGGTTCCAGGGAGCGATGCCAATCCGCGTCGGTGTCGTCGGGACGGCCTATTGGGCCCGCGAAGTGCACGTGCCGGGCCTGTTGCAGGCGGGCGGCATGGACCTCATCGGCGTATGGGGGCGCAACGCGACGATCGCCGGCGAGGTGGCGGAGCGCTACGCCATTCCCAGCTTCCCGACTTTCGAGGCAATGCTGTCCGCAGTCGACGCGCTGACCATAGCGGTCCCGCCGGAGGTGCAGGCCGAACTCGGCATGCGCGCGGCGGCGGCCGGCAAGCACGTGATCTTCGAGAAGCCGTTGGCAACGAGTGCGGCCGCGGCACAGGCCATTGCCGACGAAATGGCGCGCCAGCGGCGCACAGGGCTGGTGTTCTTCACCCGCCGCTTCGACCCGGCGACGGCTGCCGCGATCGATGCCGCGCGGGGTCGTGCATGGCAGCGCGCGAATGTCGTGGTGCATTCGTCGGCACTGACCGGTGATACCCCGTACATCGATTCGGCCTGGCGGAAGCAGCGTGGCGCACTGTGGGACATCGGTCCGCATGTGCTGTCCATGCTGATCCCGTTGCTCGGACCTGTCGATCATGTCTCCGCCGAGGTTCATCCGGACGGTGGCTGCATGCTGCGCACCGTGCATCGGGATGGTGCCAGCGCCCAGGCATCCCTGACGCTGCGCGCGCAACCGGGCACCGAACAGACCCGCTACCACTTCGTCTCGCCCACGGACGAGTTGGCATTTCCCGAGGGCGAGAGCGACCGTGCGGCGACGTTCCGCCGGGCCGCTGAGGTGCTTGCCGCGATGATCGCGGCCGGTGAGGTCACCCATGATTGCGATGTGCGGTTCGGCGCCACCGTCGTCAGAGTGCTGGAAGCGGCAGAGGAAAGTGCAAACCGGGGCGCGCCGGTTGCAATCGGGGCCGATCAGGCGGCTACCATGTCCCGCGGAACTGCGGCGGACGCTTTTCGATGAAGGCGGTCATGCCCTCCCGGCGATCCGGCGACTCCGCGTTGCGCCAGATCGAGTCGCGCTCATAGGCGATGCCGTTTTCCAGCGTTGCGCCGACCGCGACGCGAATGCATGCTTTGGTCAGCCGCACGGCGATCGGCGCACGCGTGGCGATCAGCGCGGCGACTTCCACGGCACGCCGCACCGTGTCGGCCGGATCGCAGATTTCGACGACATAGCCGAGCTGCCGGGCGGTCTCGGCGTCGATCGGGTTGCCGGTGAACAGCATGTATGCCGCGAACGCGGCGCCGACCTTGCGCGGCAGGCGCTGCGTTCCGCCATCGCCGGCCATCCCGCCGATCTTCACTTCCGGCTGGCCGAACATCGCGTTGGTGCCGGCGATCACGAAGTCGCAGACCATCGCGAGTTCATTGCCCGCACCGAAGGCGATACCGTTCACCGCAGCGATAAGCGGCTTCGGGAACTGCTCGATGCGCCGCCACGCTGCCACCCGGCGCGGGTTGTTGGACGTTCCGGCGGTGCCACGGGCCACCATCTCGCGGATGTCGGCGCCAGCCGCGAAGGCGTCGATGCCCCCGGTGAGGATCACGCAGCGAATGGTATCGTCTTCGGCGGCCGCATCCAGCAGACGCCCGAGTTCGATGATCATCGAGCTATGAAGCGCGTTCTTCTTCTCGTCGCGGGCGAACCGGATCAGCAGGACATGGGCCGCCGCCCGTTCCGAAAGCACGTGGCCGCTCAGATCCTCCTCGTCACTTGCCATGCACCTTATCCCCGTCCACGCTCCATGCCCGGATCGTCGGCGGCGCGCACGACGCCGCGCTGCACGAGCGATTCGATCCGTTCGTCCGCAAGCCCAAGTTCCCGCAGGACTTCCCGCGTGTGCTCGCCGATGCGCACCGATTGGACCCGCAGCGGCGGCACCTCGCCGTCATAGCGGACGGGGTGATTGACGAGCGTGACCGGCACGCCGTTCAGATCAACGTGGCGGAACACGTCCATCGCTGCGGCCTGCGGATCGTCCGCCACGTCGTCGAAACTGTAGACCCGGCTGTACCAGATCCCGGCAGCGTCGAACGCCCGCTCCACCTCGGCAAAGCGGCGCGTTGCCATGACGGTGGCAAATACCTGCGAATAGCGGTCGCGCTCGCGGAACCGATCGACATCCACCAGGGCACGCAACACATCGCTGTCCAGCGCTTCGGCGACCTTGGCCGGATCATTCACGGACATCGCGATCTCGGCATCGAGCATGCGATAGATTCCGTATGGAGCCTGATGATACCAGGTGGCGAGATGCGCCTCGCGGTCGAACACGGCGTTGCCGGGACGCTGCGACAGATAGACGGTGAGCGGTTCCGTCTGGATGTCGAGGCCGGCGGTGAAGAGCGAGCTTTCCACCAGGGTGCCGCGACCAGTCTTCAGTTTCTTGACGTAGGCCGCGACGATTCCCATCGCGAGCAGCGCGCCGCCATGCTGGTCGACGATGGCGGAGCCGACCGCCTTGGCGCCGTGGATGCCGGTGGCATGCGCGAGACCGGTCCGTGCCTGGATGATGATGTCCTGTGCCGGTCGCGCCACCATCGGCCCTGTCGTGCCCCAACCGGTGCCGCTCGCGTAGATGATGTCCGGCTTGCGCTGGCGCACCGCTTCGTAGGAAAGGCCGAGCCGCTCCATCACGCCGGCCCGGTAGTTCTCCACGACCACGTCGGCCGTGTCGATCAATGAAAGCACGATCTCGCGCCCTTCGGCCGATTTGAGGTCGATCGCGATGCAGCGCTTGTTGCGGAACGCGCAGAGGTAGAGACCGCTGGCGTCTCCGAAATGCGGCCCCGCCCAGCGCCGAGCCCGCTCGCCCTCGATCGGCTCGATCTTGATGATGTCGGCGCCCATGTCGCCGAGATACTGGGTGCAAGCCGGCCCTTGCAGAACATGGCAGAAGCTGACCACCCGCATGGAATGCAACATGTCCATCTCACGAAGGTCCCGGCGACGACGCGATGCCCCGGTGGAGTGTGCGGCGTCGCGACCCGGCAGCGGAGTTGGTGCCGGCGAGCATGGTCGGGCGGCCGACGGGCATGCCAAATCCTGCAAACTTCCAGGCCTCAAACATGAAACCGCTTACGCGTGCTGTCAAGCTTTTGCCCGCCACGCTGGCCATGTCTTGGGCAAGCCGCTCTTATACGGCAGATTGCTGACGCCACAACGCTGGCGGGATCCTCCGTAATAGCTTACAGAAGGGCGCGACGCCGCGCGTGATGCCGATTTGGAAGCGAACCCGATGAGATCGGAGACCCCCGACGATTCCGGGCTGGCGGTTGTCGCTCCTGTCGAGCAGGGCGGCGCCGTCCAGCGGCGCCGCGTGCGCAAGGCGACGGCGGTGACCGTCAGGCTCGATGACGTCGCGCGGCATGCGGGCGTCTCCACCGCCTCCGTCTCCCGCGCGCTCAATACGCCTGATCTGGTGTCTCCCGTCCTGCGCGAGCGGGTCACCAAGGCGGTGCGCGAGCTGAACTGGGTGCCGAACGGGGCGGCGAAGGCGCTCGCCTCGCTCCGCACGCGCACGGTCGGGGCAATGATTCCGACCCTCGGGCATCAGAACTTCGCACTGCTGATCGAGACACTGCAGCGCGAACTTGGGAAGGCGCGCTATACGCTCCAGATCGGCTGCGTGGAGAATTCGGCGGAGCTGCGCCTGCAACAAGGCCTGAAGATGGTCGAGCAGGGAGTCGAGTTCCTCGTGCTTGTCGGTGAGGCGCAGCCGCCGGTGCTGTTCGAGTTGCTGAGCAGCCGCAAGGTCGGCTTCGTCATCACCTACACCAGCGGCAAGGAGCGTCCGGAGTGCTGCATCGGCTTCGACAACTATGATGCGGCGTCGCGCATCACCGGCCACCTGCTGGAGCTGGGGCACACGATCTTTGCGATGATCGCCCAGCCGGACGTGATGAACGACAGGATCCAGCAGCGCGTCGCCGGCGTCCGCGACCGGCTCGCGCAGGCCGGGATCGCGATCCGCCCGCAGCACTTCACCCGCGCGGACAGCCGCTCGATCGAGAGCGGTCGCAGCGGCATGCGGACGATTCTCGCTGCCGCGGGCGACCGGCCGACCGCGCTCATCTGCGCCAACGACTACCTTGCCAGCGGCGCGCTGATCGAGGCGAAGGCGCGCGGACTTGCGGTGCCGGAGGACCTCAGCGTGGTCGGCTTCGACGACACCGACATGTCGGCGCATCTGGAGCCGCCATTGACCACGATCAGGGTACCCAGCCGCGAGATGGGGGAGGAAGTCGCGCAGCATATCCTGCGCGTGCTGGAGCAGGGGATCACCCGTCTGCCCCCTCCGCTCGAAGCGAGGCTCATCATCCGCGGGAGCACGGCGTCGCCGGGACGTGCGCACAGGGGCTAGCGTCCATCGATGATCATGTCGGCGATCCGTTCGGCCAGCATGATCGTCGGCAGATTGATGTTGGCGCACGGGATCACCGGAAAGATCGACGCATCGACGACGCGCAGTCCGGCAACGCCATGGACCCGCCCCGCCGTATCGGTGACCGCCATGCGGTCGTTCGCCGCGCCCATCCGGCACGAACAGGACGCGTGCCAGACGCCGACCGCGGCGCGGCGGATGAAGGATGTCAGTGCGTCCTCATCGCGCTGCAGCGCCGCAAGCGATGGCCCCTCGAGCACCAGCTTCCGCAGCAGGGCGCGTCGCACTCCCGCCGGCCCGTCCAGCAGCCGTGCCAGCACCGTCGTGATCGTCCGGTTCTTCGCATTGATCGCCGCCACCTGCCGGACCTTGTCGCTGTAGCTCGCCGGGAACGGGTCGGCCACCACGCCGCGCAGCTCCGGCCGCGCGAACAGGGTCGCGAAGCGCTGCATCGCCCCCACCAGGCGCTGAAGGTCGCGGCTGTCGGACAGCAGGTTGAAATCGACGATCGGCATGTCTCGCCAATCGGATGATTGCAGGCGCACGGATCCGTCCTCGGAATACGTCTTGTTCACCCACATGTTGAACGTGGCGATCTGGTCGCCGATGGCATGCCAGGCGGACTTGGTCGCGATGGTCGCGCCCATGTCTCCGGCGGGCACCCCATCGAGGCCCGAGGAGAAGCGCAGGCCGAGGAACAGGTGTCGCCGGTTGCGGCCATTGATGCGCGCCCACGGCATCACGAAGGCGGCGATCGCGACGGACGGGTGGTCCATCAATCGCCGGCCGACGCCGGGCCGATCCGCGCGGACCGGAATGCCGAGCGCGCGCAATTCGGGTGCCGGGCCGATTCCCGCGCGCAGCAACTGCGCCGGCGACTGGATGGCGCCGCTGCTGAGAATCACCTCCCCGGCGCGGATGGCGATCTGTTCGCCGGGACGGGGCTGGATCACCGCGCCGATGCAGCGCTCACCTTCGAAGCGGAGCGCGGTCACGATCGTGCCGGTCAGGACCGTCAGGTTCTCGCGCAGCCGCGTCGCCGGGTCCAGATAGGCGATCGCCGTCGAGACGCGGCGGTCATCGAGGTTGGAGATCGCGACGGGATAGTACCCGTCCGCGAATATGCCGTTCTGGTCCGGCCGGTATTCGAAGCCATCGGCCAGCAGGGCGGCGGCCATTGCCTTCGTATGCTCCGGCCATCGATCGGGCCAGATCCGCCTGATCGGAATCGGGCCGTCGCGACCGTGCAGCGGGCCGTCGAAGTCCATGTCACGCTCGAGCTTGCGGAAATACGGCAGCACCGCATCCCAGTTCCAGCCCGCGGCGCCGCGATCCTCCCATTCGTCGTAATCGCCGGGCGCGCCCCGGTTCGCCAGTTGGCCGTTGATGGAGGAGCCGCCGCCCAGCACCCGGGCCTGCTCGTATTTGCGCAGCCGGGGTCGCACGTCCGGGCGGTTGTGAGGGATGGCCTCGGTGGTGACCTCAAGCTCCGTCCAGGTGAAGCGCGGATTGAGATAGGCGGTGCCCGGAAAGCTGTCGAGGATCGCCGGCGGCACGGCGCCAACGGGCGTGTCCTCTCCGGCTTCGACCAGCAGTACCCGGTGCCCGCTCCGTGCCGAAAGTCGGTTGGCCAGGACCGCGCCGGCGGAGCCGCCGCCGACGATGATCGTGTCGAATTCCGTATTCATCGACGGCTAAGCCACATGGCCGCCGAGGAAGGCGCGGTGCAGCACGTCATTCCCGACCAGCTCCGGCGACGTCGCCTCATGCACCATGCGTCCCGTCTCCATCAGATAGCAGCGGTCGGAATGCGCCAGCGCCTTGTCGAAAAGCTGTTCGATCAGAAGAATGGCGACCCCCTGACGGCGCAGTTGCGCCATGACGGAAAGAATACGGTCGACGACGATCGGTGCGAGGCCCAGTGACGGTTCATCGAGAATGAGCAGGCGCGGCTGGGCGATCATTCCCTGGGCGACCGCAAGAATCTGCTGCTGTCCGCCGCTCAGCCCGGCGGCCGGCTGGTGGCGCTTGTCGGCGATCTCGCTGAACACCCCGTAGATGTCGGCCAGATGCGAGCGTGTCGCGCGCTGCCCGGCGGCGGCCGCGGCGACCGTCAGATTGTCCTCCACCGTCAATGACGGGAAGACGCGGTGGCCTTGCAGCACCTGGATCAGCCCGGCGCGAACGAGCGCGCGCGGGGAGGACAGCGTCACATCCGCGCCGGCGAAATGCACGCTTCCCGCGCGCTTCGGCAGCAACCCGGAGAGTGCGCACACGGTGGTGCTTTTGCCGGCGCCGTTGCGGCCCAGGATGCTGACGAACTCCCCGCGGCCGACATGAAACGTGACGCCGTGGAGAACCTCCGCCTTGCCGTACGCCGCGACCAAGCCGTTGACGGCGAGCAGGGGGGAGGGATCCGGTGCTTCGCGCATCGCGCTCATTGCGGTTCACGCACCGAGATAGACCTTGACCACGTCCGGATGGGTCCGGACGGCATGCGGTGCGCCGGAGGCGATGATCCGCCCGAGGTCGAGCGTGGTCACGCAGTCGCACGTGCGAAAGACGAAATCGGTGTGGTGTTCCACCAGCAGCACGCCGATGCCGGCATCGCGCATGGTGGCGATGATGGTGCCGAGATGCGCGATCTCCGTCACCGTCAGGCCGCCTGCGGGCTCGTCGAGCAGGATGAAGCGCGGCTGCATGCAGAGCGCGCGGGCAATTTCCAGCACGCGTTGCGCGGAATGGCCCAGCGTATCGGCCCTCTGGCGCGCAACGCGCCCCAGCCCCACACCGTCCAGCAGCGCGGTCGCCCGTTCGCGGATGGCGCGAGCCTCCCGGCGCGGCCGGGGCAAATCCAGTGCGGACTCCATGAAGGTGGAGCGCACCTGATGCCAGCCGCCGAGCATGACATTGTCGAGCACGGAAAGGCTGCCGAGCAGCCGCGGGGTCTGGAATGTGCGCGCGATGCCAAGCTCCGCACGGCGCGTGACGCCGACATGGGTCAGGTCGATATCGCCGAGCGCGATCCGGCCTCGATCGGCGGCGTAGAAGCCGGACAGCAGGTTCAGCAGCGTCGTCTTGCCGGACCCGTTCGGCCCGATCAGCCCGTGGATCTGCCCCGGTTCCACGGACAGGGAGACGTCGCCGACCGCGACGACACTGCCGAAGCGGCGGGTCACCGCGTCGGCCATAAACATCGGTCGCGCGGCGGTCGCCGTCATAGGCGGGTGATCGCCTCGTGCAGCCGCCCGAGATCCGGCCCGGTTCCGGTTGCGTCGGAGGTGCCGGCTTTCGGCCCCGAGCCGATCCTTGCCGCCAGTTCTCCGAAGCCGCCCGGGATCAGCAGGACGACGGCGAGCAGGATCGCGCCGTAGAAGAATGTCCCGTATTTCTGCAGGGAACCGACCAGTTCCGGGATCAGCGCAAGCAGCACGGCGCCGATGAACGGGCCGATGATCGACCCCCGGCCGCCGATGATGATCGAGACGAAGAAATAGAGGCCGAGATTGAACGTGAAGGCGTCCGGCGTGATGTAGCTCTGCGACGTGGCGAACAGCCCGCCGGCAATGCCGGCAGAGAATCCGCTGAACACGAACACGATCAGCTTGGTGCGGGCCGGCGGAATGCCGAGCGACAGGGCGGCGATGCGGCTGTCGCGCACCGCCATCATGCGCCCACCCCACATAGAGCGGGCGAGATTCCAGCAGAGCCAGGTGACGAGCGCGCCGATGAGCGTGACGAGGGTGTAGAATCCGTCGGGGCTGGCGAATGGCGCGGGGAAGGTGGGTGCCGCCATGCCCACACTGCCATTCGTCAGCCAGCCCTCGGCAAGGGCGAGTTCGCTGACGATCAGTCCGAACGCCGTCGTCACCATCGCGAAGTAGAACCCCGGCAGCCGCAGCGACGGCAGACCGAGCAACAGGCCGATCGACGCGCAGAGCACGCCGCCCGCGAGCAATGCGAGATAGCTGTTCCAGCCTACCGTGCCGGCGAGGATCGCGAAGGTGTACGCCCCGATGGCAAGCAGGCCGATATGGCCGATGGACAATGTGCCGGTGTAGCCGACCAGCAGGTTCAGCGTCGCGATCAGGATCCAGTAGACGCCGATGACGGTGGCGACGTGAACGTAATAGAGATTGCCGGTCAGCGGCGGAACCAGGACGGTGAGCGCGATCGCCGCGGCGGCAATGGTTTGGGGGCGGCGCTGGCCGGCAGGTCCGACCATCAGACATCCCGCATGAGCGGGCGCCCGAACAACCCCTGCGGTCGTGAGACCAGGACCAGGGCGAGCAGACCGATCGCGATGGTCTTCTGGTATTCGGCACCGAAGAAGTGGGAGGTGAACGCCGTCAACAGTCCCATCACGACGCCGCCGACCATTGCGCCGAGGCTGCTGCCGATGCCGCCGAGGGCCGCGGCGATGAAGCCGGCAAGCGATAGCGTCGTGCCCAGGTTGAAGTCTGCGAAAGTGAGCTGGCCGGCGGCGAAGCCCGACAGCGCGCCGAGAGTGCCGGCCATGACGAAGCTGAGTGTCCGCACGCGCCCGGTGTCGAGCCCGCGCGCGCGGGCGGCGAAATCATCCTCCGACACCGCGACGAAGATCTTCCCGAGCAGGGTATGCCGGTAGAAGATTTCGAGGCCACCCGCCATGAGGGCCGCAGCGATGATCGGCAGCCAGTATTTCTGATCGAGCAGCCCGCCGCGCTGCTGGGCGAACAGGTGGGGAAACGGCGTCGGATCGGTGCCCCACCACAGGCCCATCGCTTCCTGCACCATGATCGCGAGGGCGAGGGTGCTGAGCACCCAGAGATGCTGGTCCGAACTGACCAGCACGCGGCGCACGGCAAGCAACTCGGTCGCGTAGCCGAACAGTGCGCCGACCAGCAGGCACCCGAGCAGTCCCGCCCAGATCGGCCAGTGGAGTCCGAGGATCAGGAACGCGCCGATGATGCCGCCGACCATCGCGAAATGCCCGGTGCCGAAGCTGAGCACTTTCGCGGTCGAATAGGTGACGTTGTAGACGATCGCCGTCATGCCATACAGCGCACCGAGGGCAAGCCCGCTGATCAGGACGAGAAGCATCCTCCCGGCTAACCGGCGCCCCCCGCCGGTGCCGCCTCAAACCCGCCATTCGGATGGAGCGAGTTCGCGGCGACCATGACCATGCCGTCGTCGGGGAATCCGTCGTGATCGGTCGGCGAGAAGTGGAACGGGCCATAGGGCAGATCGATCGTGGGGATCGATTCCAGCGCCTGCTTCACCGCGACCGTGTCCACCGTTCCGGCCTTCCGCACGCCGGCGGCGTAAATCATCGGGATGTTGTAACCTTGCAGCATGGCGTAGATTCCGGCTGCCATGAACGGCCCCACCTCGGACTTGTAGCGGTCGAGGAAGGTCTGCGTGGCCGGCGGCAGATTGCCCTTCGCGTCCAGCACGGAGTTGGCGTAGGCGGGGCTGTAGACATTGGCCCAGTAGGCGCGGCTGGTCAGCAGATTCGCGACCTGTTCCTGCAACACAGCGGGGATCGCGATGACCGGGACATTCCAGTTCTGCTGGCCGCGGGCGTTCAGGACGCGCGCCAGGAAGCCGGTGGAATTCGACCAAAGATGCACCACGTCGGCGCCGGCATCGCGCGCCTTGTTGATCTCATCGGTCATGTCCGGCTGCCCGATATCGGCATTCACCCGGTAGACGGGCGTGACGCCCGCCGCCTTCAGCACGTGCTCGACGCTCTGCATGGCGAGCACGCCGAATCCCGAATTGTCGTTGATGATCGCGACCTTGCGGCGCCGCAGGCCGTCCAGCGTGTATTTCACCGAGACGGTGAACCATTGTCCCGCCTTGTTCAGGCAGCGGAACGCATAGGGGTACTTGACCGGGTCGATGAGCTGATCGACCGACCCGCTGATGATCTGGATCTTCTTCGCGGCCGTCACCACGCCGAGCGTAGGCAGCACCTCGCCGCTGTTGGTGGGGCCACCGATCATGTCCACATCGTTGTTGAACAGCAGCTCCTTGGTGAAGCTCACGGCCTTGGTCGGCTCCGCGGCCGAATCGCGGGTGATCGCCTCGAGCATGCGGCCGAGCAGTCCGCCGCCCGCGTTGATTTCCCCCAGCGCCTTCTGGAAGCCGAAATTGATTGCCTGCGCGTTGGTGGCAAATGCGCCGGTCAGCGCGACCACGAAGCCCAGCTTGATAGGGGCGGATGCCGCGCGGGCGGATCGGATGGCCGGCATCGCGAGCGGTGCCGCGGCGGCGGCGATCAGCAGGCTGCGGCGCCCGAGGGCGGATGAGTGCAGCCGCGTGACGATCATGGCCATCTCCTCCGGCGAACCCGGCCGGCGTCTTGGCAGCGCCGACTTACAGAAATCGCTTTCATTGAACTAGGCCACCGATCGCCGGTGGTCAATAGCGAATAGCCGAAAGGGTGTGCGAACCGGCTTCCGCCGGGTGTCAGCGCGTGATGTAAGCGCTTATTGACCGCCCGACGGGAAGGGTATCTAGTGGCGCGCTGTCGGAACGCGGGCATCGCCCGGGCGGGGAAGAAACGCATGCAGGCGCAGTTGAACTCCGGCGTCATCGCGGCGCCGGTGACTCCGTTCAGGGCGGATGGCGCGGCGGACTGGCCGACGTTCGACCGCTACATGGCCCAGGTGGCAGCGGGCGGGGCGCGGGCGATCGCCGTCAACATGGCGGCGGGCGAAGGCGGCTCGCTGGAACCGGACGAGCAATTGGAGGCGATCCGTCGGGCGCGTGCCGCGGCGGGCGGCGCCTGCCCGGTGATCTCCGGCGTGCTTTCGACCTACACGGCCGGCGCGCGCAACGTCGCCCGGCGCGCGGTCGATGCCGGGGCGCAAGGCATCGTGATCTTTCCCGCGCTGCCGACATTTATCTCCAAGCCCGTCCCGGTGTCGATGATCGCCGACTATCATGCCGCCATCGCCGAGGTGGTGGACGTGCCGGTGATCGCATTCCAGACGGCGAATGCGGCCTACCCGCCAGGCACGCTGGCCGCACTGGCCAGGATCGGGCGCCTGGTGGCGATCAAGGACGCCGCCTTCGACGTCGACCGCACCGTCGAGCTGCTGGAGGAAGCCGAGCCTACCGGCATCAGCGTGCTGACGGGCAATGACACCTTCATCCTGGAAGCGATGCTGATGGGCTGCGCCGGCGCGCTGATCGGATTCGCCGGGACGGCGACGGCGCAGCTCGTGCGCATGCACGACCTCGCCACCGCCGGCAAGATCACCGAGGCGTACGGCATCTGGAACCGGCTGGCGCCGCTGGCGCGCGTGTGCTGGCGTGCGCCGCTGCGCGATTACCGCGTGCGGATGAAATACGTCCTGATGCGCCAGGGCGTCATCCCGGACATGACGGCGCGCGCACCGCAGCCGCCGCTGAGCGACCGGGATCGCGCCGATCTCGACCGGGTGATCGCGAAACACGGATTGCTGAGTCCGGAGTTCCTGCCGGCACCGCCGGAATCGTGGATGCGCGCCGCGTCGTAGCGCATCGGGTGCGATCGGGGGTCGCGATGCTTGCTCTCCGGAAACTGGCGCCGCAGCCGGGAGTCGCGCTGGTGGATGTCGCGCCGCCACCACCACCCGGCGCGGGTGAGGTGCAGCTTGCCGTCGCGGCGACGGGGATCTGCGGATCGGATCTGCATATCGTTCACTGGTCGTCCGCCTATCATCACCTTCGCCCCTGCCTGCCGCTGACGCTGGGCCATGAATTCAGCGCCCGCATCCGCGCGGCCGGGCCGGGCACCGCGCTACAAGCGGGCCAGCGTGTCGTCGTCCGTCCCGCCGTTGCCTGCGGCGTCTGCGAGTCCTGTCGTGCCGGCGATCCGGATGGCTGCCGCAGCCGCAAGGGGATCGGCGTCATGCGCGACGGTGGCTTTGCCCCGGTGGTGAACGTTCCCGCCGTGAACTGCCATGTGCTGCCGGACATGCTTGACGATCGCGTTGCGGCGCTGGCCGAGCCGCTGGCGATCTGTGCCAATGCGCTGGCGACGGCGGGGATGGCGCCTGGGATGCGCGTGCTGATCCTGGGGCCGGGCACCATCGGCCAGGGGCTTGCGCTGTTGGCGCGCCGCGCCGGCGCCGCGGCGATTGCCGTTGCCGGCCATGACGACGGGCCGCGGCTGCGCCTGTTGCAGGAGCTCGGGTTCGCGCATTGCTTCGATCTGGCGGATGAAGGCGCGGCATCGCGGCTCGGCACGCTCGCCGGCGACGGCTTCGATGTGGTGTTCGAGGCGTCGGGCGCCGACGTGGCGGTGCAGCAGGGGCTGGACCTGCTTCGCAGCGCCGGGATTCTCGTCGCCGTCGGCATTCATGGCCGGCCGGCCTCCTTCGACGCCACCCGGCTGGTGCGGCGGCGGCTTCAGATTCGCGGCACGTTCAGCGCACCGGAGCGCTTCTGGCCGGGCGTGCTGGAGGCGCTCACGGACGCACCCGACATGTTTGGCCGGCTGATCAGCCATGTGCTGCCGCTGCGCGATGTCGCAGCGGCGATCGCGCTCGCCGAACGGCGGATCGCCTCGAAAATCCTCCTGATTCCCGCCTGATCCTTCGGGCACCCTCCGCTGCACAGGGGAGCGATTGCGTGCAACGCCTGAACGTCGCCATCGTTGGTTGCGGCTGGGTAGCCGGTACGCAGATGCGCCAGGGATTCCGCGCGCTGCCGGACCTGTTCGATGTCGTCGCCTGCTGCGACATCATCCCGGAGCGCGCATCCGCATTCGCCGCCGCGCACGGCATCGGGCGCGTGCGGACCGATCTCGCCGACATTCTCGCCATGACGGATGTCGATGTGGTCAGCATCTGCACGCCGCCGACGCAGCACCATCCGATGGCGCTCGCCGTGCTGGGCGCGGGCAGGCATGCGATCTGCGAAAAGCCGCTGACCGCCTCGCTCGCGCTGCTGGAGGAAATTCGCGCGGCGGAGGCGGCATCGCGCGGCCGGCTGATGCCGATTTTCCAGTACCGGTTCGGGCAGGGAATCTGGAATGTCCGCCAGGCGATCCGGTCCGGCGTGCTCGGCCGCGCCTATGTCGCTTCGGCCGAAACGGCGTGGAGGCGTGGGGCGGAGTACTACCAGGTGCCGTGGCGCGGCAAATTCGCGACCGAACTCGGCGGCGTGCTGCTGACCCAGTCGATCCACATCCACGACCTGCTGCTCTGGCTCATGGGGCCCGTCGCTGCGGTCAGCGCGTTCAGGACCACGCGGGTCAATCCGATCGAGGTGGAGGATTGCGCGGTCGCCAGCCTCCGGCTGGCGGACGGGTCGCTGGCGTCATTGACGGCAACGCTTGGATCGCTGCGCCCGGTGACACGCCTGCGCTGCTGCTTCGAGAATGCTGTGATCGAGCGCATTGCGTGCGATGAGGAGGCCATCCGGCCCGGGGACGAGCCGTGGACGGTGACGCCGCGCGACAAGGCGTCGGGGCGGGAGATTGCCGCCGTGATGCAGACGGCACCGAGGGTTCGGCCCGGCTTCGCCGGCCAGTTCGAAGCGTTCCACCGCGCGCTGGCGGACGACCTGCCGTTCCCGGTGACGCTCGATGACGCGCGCCGCTCGCTCGAACTGATTACCGCGATGTTCCGCGCGCAGGAGACCGGCTGCGTCGTCGAGCTGCCGATCGGGCCCGACTCACCCGGCTATCATGGCTGGCTGCCGGCACGGAACGGGCGATAGTCCAGGTCATAGCCGAAATAGCGCGGGCCAATCAGTTCCAGGCCCGCGGGCGTGCGCCACAGCGGGGTGCTGGCGCAGGCGAGCGCCTTCAGGCGCAGCCCGTAGCGCAGCGAGTCCGCCGTCACCGGCGTGCCGCTTTCGGCGTCCAGCAGCGTGATCAGGTCGGGCGTCGTCACCAGCGGCTCGCCGTCGCGATAGGCGATCAGGAACTCGTTCTGGAACTGCAGGCGGAAGCGATGGTCCGCCCATTCCTCCACGCCCTCGAAATCCGCGGTGCCGCGGGCGAAGCCGCCGACGGTCCGCCGTTCCACGTCGCGCACGCGCCCGTGGAAGATCACGTCCGCGTCGAGGATGTCGGCGATCTCGGCCACCGGATCGCCATGCGTGGCCCGCGCCTGCCGCAGCCGGCTGCCGAGGCGCGCGCACAGGCCGAGCGTTCCGCGCACCACCGCGCGCTTCGCCGTCGCACCGTCCATCGGGTAGAAGGCGAGCAGCGCCGATCCGCCCATTTCCACCGTGGCCGCGCGCGCGAGCCGCTCGGTCCAGGCGTTGGAGATGGTGTCGAGCACGATGGAATTGCCCTTGTCGTCGCACAGCACCATCGGCGTCGCCGACACGCCATGCAGCGTGAACGTCACCATCTGCAACTCGGGATAGGCGCGACCCATGCCGTCGCCATCCACCAGCGGCCGATCGGCGGCGGCCGCGACCACGAACGGGGTGGTGGAATTGATGCCGCCCGCCTCGCCGCACAGCACCGCGTCGATCCGGCGGCCGAGCAGCGCTTCCAGCTTGCGGAATGCGATGACCAGTTCGTCGCCCTGCGGCAGCTTCTCGGTCATCACCGTCGGCGCGCCCATCATGCACACCGGGACGACCAGCGCATCATTGCCGAGGCTGTCGACATCGATCAGGCGGACCGGCCCGTGCTGCCGAATCGCCTGCTGCGCCATCAGCTTGCCGATATACGGATCGCCGCCGCCGCCGGTGCCGAGGATCGCGCCGCCGATCGCGATGTCCTCAAGCTCCGCTGTGCCGATCATGCGGTCGGTGGTCATGCTGCGGCTCCTTCGGCGGTAAGGGGACGGTAGACGAGGTCGGGATAGCCGAAGGCCGCGGGGCCAACGACCTTGAGCGCGGCGTGGGTTTTCAGCAGATCGTGCGCCGGCAGGCCGATCACCGCGACGCGCTGGCCGTAGCGGAGCATCTCCGTCGTGATCGGCTCCCCGGTATCGCGCTCCAGATTCATGATCAGGTCGGGCACGATCACTGCGGGTTCGCCGTCGATCCACAGCACGAGATTCTCGTTCTGGATGGCGATCTCGGCCTGCGCGCCGGCCCAGGCATCGGCGCCGGCGATCACCGCCTTGCCGCGCGCGAAGCCGCCAATGAGTTCGCGCCGCACATCGACGATCTTGCCGGTGAAGAACACGCGGGCATTGGCGGCGCGGCACACCTCCGCGATCACGTCGCGCCGCCGGGCGCGCGCCTCCAGGATGGTGTGGCCGAGCGCGATCGCCTGCGTCACCGTGCCGGGCACCGCCGTCCGGCGCACGAAATCCATCCGCATCGGGGCGATCGCGAAGCCCGCCGCGGCACCCATCTGCACCGTGGTGCCGCGGGCGAGAGTTTCCAGCCAGTACATGTCCAGCACCTGCTGGTAGACCACGACATTGCCCTTCTCGTCCGCCACCGCGGACGGCGCGGGCCTGGCGCCGTAGATCATGAAGGTGGACATCTGCACTTCAGGAAACGCGCGGCCCATGCCGTCGCCGTCCAGCACCGGCAGGCCGGACTGCGCCGAGGTGATGACCGGCTCCATCGAATTCGCCCCGCCGATCTCGCCCGAGATCAGCGCGCCGAAGGTGACGCGGGACGCCGCCTCCACCGCGCGCAGCGCGCGCAGGCATTCGGCGCCTTCCTCGAACTTCTCGACCCCGACGACGGGGGCGCCGATGCCGCCGACGACGCCGACCGCGACATCGTCCGGCAGCGCATCCAGCGGCACGATGCGCACCTCGGCACCGGCACGCATCAGCGTGCGGGTGCGCAGCATGCCGACATACGGATTGCCGCCGCCGCCGGTGCCCAGCAGCGCGGCGCCGATCGCGAGCGCGCGCAGGTCGCGTTCGGTGAGGATGTAGCCTTCACGCGACATGGAGTTCACCCACCGCCTTCACCCGCACCCGCGTCGCGTTGCCGGGCAGATAGGCCAGCGGCACGTCCTCGACATCGACGATCTCGATCGTCTCGGGCCGCGCGCCGGCGGCGATGGCGGATGCGGTGGCCTTCGCCTTGGCGTCGGCCAGTGCCGCATCGCGCGTCATCTCGGCGAGCGCATAGACGCGATCCACCTCGCCCGACACCTGCGCGATCGCGGCGCCGACGGCATTGGCGACGGCGTAGTGCTCTGGCAGCACCACCTGCAATCCGGCGATCGGACCATCGACGAGGATCGAGCCGCCGCCGACCACGATCACCGGCAGCGGATCGGGCGACAGGCGCGACCGTTCCACGCAATCCTCCAGCATCGCGTTGATCTTGGCCTGTGCGCGCGTCAGCAGCCCGGCATCGAGATGGGCGACGCGGGACGGATCGCCGAGCACCGTGCGGCCGGCCGCCACTTCGATGTCGGTCGCGGTCAGCGTGGTGCCGCCAAAGATCAGCGCCTCGTTGACGATCCGGTAGCCGACCGAGGTGGGGCCGACGGTGATGCCGCCGGGACCGTCCACGACGCGCGAGCCGCCGCCGAGGCCGATGGAGAACACGTCCGGCATGCGGAAATTGGTGCGCACGCCGCCGACCTCGACCGCGATCGTCGCCTGGCGGGGAAACCCCTTGTGCAGCGAGCCGACATCGGTGGTGGTGCCGCCGATATCCACCACGATGGCATCGGCGACGCCGGAGAGAAAGGCCGCGCCGCGCATCGAGTTGGTTGGGCCGGAGGCGAAGGTCAGCACCGGGAAGCGCTTGGCGAATTCGGCCTCCATCAGCGTGCCGTCGTTCTGGGTCAGGAAGAAGCGGCCGCGGATGCCGGCGCCGATGACGGCGCGGCCGAACGCATCGACGACCTTGGCCGACAGGTCGCGCAGGCAGGCATTCATGATCGCCGCATTCTCGCGTTCCAGCAGGCCGATGCGACCGATCTCCGACGACAGGGTGATGTGCGCGTCGGGCAGTTCGCGCGCGAAGATCGCCGCGGCCCGCTGCTCGCAATCGGCCGAGACGGGAGAGAACACGGCGGTGATGGCGATGGTGTCGATGCCCTTGGCGCGGATGTCGGCGGCGATGCCGACCAGTTCGGCTTCGTCGAGCGGGGCGATCACGCGGCCGTCGAACTCGTTGCCGCCATGTGCGAGATAGGCGTGGTTGCCGATGGCATCGCGCAGGTCCTCGGGCCAGTCCACCATCGGCGGCAGCGATGCGGTCGCGGGCAGGCCCAGCCGGACCGCCGCCGTGCGGGCAAGATCGCGGCGCTGCACCACGGCGTTGGTGAAATGCGTGGTGCCGATCATCACCACGTCCACGGCCTCCGGTGCGAGCCGCGCGGCCTCCAGGATGCCGGCCAGTGCGGCGACGACGCCGGACATCACGTCCTCGGTGGTGGCGCGCTTCACCCCGGCGAGCACGCGGGAACCGTCCATGGCCACCGCATCGGTGTTGGTGCCGCCTACGTCGATGCCGATCCTGATCATCTGTCCGATACTTCGCTGTGGTTCGGTGGGTCCGTTGCCAGCCCGGCGAGGAGCTGGTCCGCCGTCGCAACCTCGCCGCCGATCATCGGCAACGGCGGGCGCATCGCCGCCTCCTCCGGCGAGATCACCGGGACGGAGGCGAGCAGGAGGCGGGTATAGGGGTGGCTGGGGGTGGTGAAGACATCCGCGGTCGGTCCGCTCTCCACCAGCCGGCCGCGATACAGCACGCCGACGCGCTGGGCGAAATTGCGCATCAGGCTGAGATCGTGCGAGATGAACAGATAGGTGAGATCGAGCCGCCGGCCGAGATCGATCAGCAGGCCGATGACGCGCGCCTGCACGGAGACATCCAGCGCCGAGGTCGGCTCATCGAGCACGACCAGCTTCGGTTCGACCGACAGCGCCCGGGCGATCGCCACGCGCTGCTTCTGCCCGCCGGACAGTTCGTGCGGATATCGCGCGGCGAAATCGGTGGGCAACTGCACCGTGGCCAGCAATTCGTCGATGCGCTCGGCGCGGCGCTGCCGGGCGAGGCCGTGGGCGGCCAGCGGCACCGCCAGCGACTGGCCGACGGTGCGGCGCGGATTGAGCGAGGAGCCGGGATTCTGGAACACCATCTGCACCATGCGGCCGAACGCCCGCGTGCCGGCGGTGGCGGCGATGTCCGCGCCGTCGAGCAGGATGCGCCCCTCGCTCGGCGGCGTCAGGCCGAGGATCATGCGCGCGATGGTGGATTTCCCCGATCCGCTCTCTCCCGCGAGTCCGTAGACCTCGCCACGGGCGATCGTGAGCGACACGCCGTCCACCGCGGTCAT
Source organism: Pseudomonadota bacterium (assembly GCA_021826485.1). Classification (GTDB taxonomy): domain Bacteria; phylum Pseudomonadota; class Alphaproteobacteria; order Acetobacterales; family Acetobacteraceae; genus JAFKFJ01. Next base: position 25,948 of record JAKAZX010000001.1, read on the forward strand.
GGTCTCGGTGCGGCGGCCGAAGGCATTGCGCAGCGGAAACCGCTTGACCACGCCGTCGAGTGCAAGGATCGGCGGCTCGCTCACGTTTCGTCGTCCGTGCGGGCGAGGGTTGCGAAGCTGGTGCCGCCGGTCAGCCGCGGGACGCTCGCGATCAGGTTACGCGTATAGTCCTCGCGCGGCGCGGCGAACAGCGCCTGCGCCTCTGCCGCCTCGACGATGCGGCCGCGATGCATGACATGCACGTAGTGCGACGTCTCGCGCACCACGCCCAGGTTGTGCGTGATCATCAGCAGCGCCAGATGCTGCTCCTCGACCAGGTCCTTCAGCAGCTTGAGGATCTGCGCCTGGGTGGTGACGTCCAGCGCGGTGCCGGGCTCATCGGCGATCAGCAGCCGCGGCTGGGACAGCAGCGCCATTGCGATCAGCACGCGCTGCTTCATGCCGCCCGACAGCATGATCGGATAGGACGCCGCCACCCGTTCGGGATCGCGCATCCGCACCTGCGCGAGCACTTCATGCACGCGCGCGCGCCGCCCGGCACGGCCGCGCTGCCGCCCCAGGCGACGGTCGGCGTATTTCAGGATGGTGCCCATCTGGTCGGCGACGGTGAACACGGGGTTCAGCGAACTCATCGGGTCCTGGAAGATCATGGCCATTGCCGTCCCGCGCAGCCGGTCGCGCTCGGCCCGGGATGCGCGCAGCAAGTCGCGCCCGTCGAACAGGATTTCGCCCGCGGTGACGCGCGCCGGCGGCTCGCGCAGCAGGCCCATGATCGCCTTCATCGTCACCGTCTTGCCGGAGCCGCTTTCGCCGACGAGTGCGACCTGCGAACGCTCCGGTACCGCGAGCGTGACGCCGTGCAGGACGGCGTTCGTCCGCCCGTAGGTGGTGAACTCGACCGAGAGATTGCGCACGCTGAGGAGCGGCTCGGTCATCGCACCTCCTGCACGTCGAACACGTCGCGCAGGCCGTCGCCGAGCAGGTTGAAGCCGAGTGCCACGAACAGGATGGCGCAGCCGGGCAGCACCGACTCCCACCACTTCTCGGGCAGGTAGGCGGCGCCGGTCGCGACCATCGTGCCGAGATCGGGGGTGGGCGGACGGATGCCGAGGCCGAGGAAGGACAGCGACGCGCCGACCAGGATGACGAACCCCGCATCGAGCGAACACTTCACCACGATCGGCGGCAGGCAGTTCGGCAGCAGTTCGCGGAACAGGATATGCAGCGGCCCGGCGCCGACCATGCGCGCCGCCTCGATGTATTCCTGCGTGCGCAACTGGCGGGCGAGCGAATAGACCAGCCGCGCGTGCCACGTCCACCACAGGATCGCGATGGCGAGCATGGAGTGGAACAGGCTGGGCGACAGCACCGCGGCGACTGCGAGCGCCATCACCAGCGGCGGGATGGCGAGCGCGATATCGGTCGTCCGCATGATCGCGATCTCCACCCAGCCGCCGTAATAGCCGGCGAGCATGCCGAGGATGGCGCCGAACGGAACCGCGGTGCCGAGCACGACGACCACCAGCAGCAGCGAGACGCGGTAACCGAAGATCACGCGCGTCAGGATGTCGCGGCCGACATCGTCGGTGCCGAACCAGTGCAGCGCCGATGGCGGCAAATGACGGGACCGGAAATCCACCACCGCCTTCACCGCGTTGGGAAACGGCGTGATCCAGGGCGCGAGGATCGTGGCGGCGATGCAGATCAGCACGATCGCCGCCCCGATCACCGCGGTGGGATTGCGGGAGAAGCGGTACCAGCGCAGATAGCCGGCGGACAGGCGGGGCGGCTCGCTCACGCGCGGGCACCACGGATGCGGATGCGCGGATCGACCAGGCCGACCAGCAGGTCGATGACGAGATTGACGCCGACGAAGAACGCGCCCGAGACCATGACGACGCCCATGACCGCATTCAGATCCTTCTGCAGGATGGTGCGGATGCCGTAGGCTGCCATGCCGGGCCAGGAGAACACCAGTTCCACCACGAATGCGTTGCCGATCATCGACGCGAATTCCAGCCCCAGGATCGTCAGGGGCGCCACGAAGGATGGCCGCAGCGTGTATTTCAGCACCCGCAGCCAGTCGGGAATGCCGAAGGCGCGGGCGGCCTCGATATAGTCCTGGCTCATCACCTCCAGCATGGAGGCGCGGGTCAGTCTCGCCATCTGGCCCATCGTCGCCGCGGCCAGCGCGGTGGCCGGCAGCAGCAGATGGCGCAGCGCGTCGAGCGTGACAGCGAACCGGCCTTCCAGCAGCGAGTCGAGCGTGATCAGCCCAGTGATGTCGGCGTGGAACGGATCGGCCGGATCGAGCCGCCCGGTGGTCGGCAGCACATGCAGCACGTAGCCGGCGAGAAGTTGCAGCAGCAGCGCCAGGAAGAAGGTGGGCGTGACCGCGCCCAGGATCGCCACCAGCCGCGATGCGGTGTCGGGCCAGCGATCCTTCCAGCGGGCGGCGGCGATGCCGAGCGGCAGGCCGGCGGCGAGCGCGAGGAAGATCGTCGCCAGCACGAGTTCCAAGGTGGCAGCGAAGGATTCGCGGATATCGTCGGTCACCGCCCGCTCGGTGAGCAGCGACCGGCCGAGATCGCCATGCGACAGCGCGGCGACGAACAATCCGTACTGCGTGATCAGCGGCCGATCGAGCCCGAGCTTGTGGCGCAGGTCGGTCACCTGTTCCTGCGTCGCGGTTGGGCCGAGCGCCATCCGCGCCGGATCGCCCGGCACCGCGCGCGCGATCAGGAAGATGACGACCGAAAGCCCCACCAGCACGAGCAGCGACCACAGCACCCGCCGCAGCAGGAACAGCAGGAATTCCACCGACCGCGCCGCCGGTCGCTCAGTTGCAGTTCCAGCTGTACAGCTTGAAGTCGTAGTCGAAGGATTGCATCGGGATGGCGCGGTAGTCGCTCAGGCACTTGTCCTCGGCATGCCGGACGGTCTGGGTTTCCAGGAACGCATCGGACTGCATGTCGACAAGCTTGTGCTGCAATTCCTTGTAGATCGCCACCTGCTGCGCCTTGTCGCCGGTGGCGCGGGCCTTGTCGATCAGCCCGTCGATCTCCGGGCTGTTCACCCATTCCAGCGAGGCCCAGGTGCCCGCGGCCTTGCTGTCATACTGGGTGAAGAACATCGAATCCGGGCTGGGATAGGTCGGGCCGAAGAACACCTCCGACACGTTCGGCGAGGTGTCGACCTTGGCGGCAAGCTGCGTCACCCGGTTCCACGGATCGGGCTGCGGCGTCACCTTGAAGCCCACCTGCTCCAGGTTCGACTGCATCAGCAGGGCGATATCCTCCTCGAACTTGGTGCCGGCGACGTATTGCAGCACCAGCGGGATATCCCCCTTGCCGGCATACTTGCTTTTCGCCACTTCGTCCTTGGCGCATTGCAGATCGAATTTCGGCTTTGGCAGGTCGTTCGCATGATAGTCGGCGAACACCTTGGGCAGCGGCCCGTCGAGCTCGCCGCCCGGCAGGATCGTGCTGCGGATGGTGTCGTAGTCGGTGGCGCAGGCGATGGCGCGGCGTATATGCACGTCGTCGGTCGGCGCCTTCTGGGCATCGAGCTTGAGGTAGAAGGCGGTTGCCGTGTCTTGCTTTGCGATCTTCATGCGCGGCATCTTGGCCAGCGCCTCGTAGGTCTCCGGCGCCTGGAACTGGCTGGTCATGGTCAGCTCGCCGGAAGCGGCGAGCGACTTCACGGTCGCTTCGTCGTTGGCGATGATCCAGTGGACCTGGTCGATCGGATGCGCCTTCCAGCCGCCGTAATAGTGCGGGTCGCGCACGATCGTCATCTGGCTGCCGCGATCCCAGCTTTTCAGCAGATAGCCGCCGGCGCCGGCGACACGGGTTGCCAGGTAGGTCTGGCCGTCGTCGCTGCCGGCATTGGCCTGCACGACCTTGGAATTGAGGATGAACACCGCCGGGACGGTGGCGAGGAACGGCGCGAAGGTCTTGGACAGGGTGAACTTGACGGTGTGGTCATCGACCGCGGCGACGGAGCCGGGCTTGAGCACGCCGGCGAACAGGTTGGCGGGTCCCTGGTTGATCTTCAGCAGCCGGTCGAAGGTGAACACCACGTCCTTGGCCGTCACCGGCGTGCCGTCGGAGAAATGCGCGTCGGGGCGCAGGTGGAAGGTCACCTCGCGGGCATCGGCGGATACGTCCCAGCTTGCCGCGATCTCGGGCTTCAGGTTGCCGCTGTAATCGACCCCGACCAGCCCGTCGTACAGATTCACCGCCGCCATGTAGTCCGTGTAGTCGGAGATCTTGGAGGGGTCCACGGTGCTGAATATCTGCGACGTATTCATCGTCACCAGGGTCTCCGCCTCGGCGCGCGGCGCGGCGAATGCCGCAAGTGCTAGGATGCCGGCCGCTGCCGAATGCAACAATGCTTGCCTGACCATCTGTTTGTCCTTTTCCCGTCCCCGCCAGCACCTTTGCCGCGTCCGCACGCTGCTGGTCCCGGACCGCGGCCCCGGCGCCCATGGTGCGCAGGGTTTCGCCGGCCAGCAATGCGGGAAAAGTCGAGGTTTTTGACAAAAACGTCTAGGTCCGGCGGGGCCCGCCGCCCCCCGGCCTCAGGACAGCACGCCGAGCGCCCGCGCCGCGTTGATCGCCTCCCGCCGCCGCCGGCAACCGAGTTTCCGGTAGGCGTTGCCGAGATGGTATTTCACCGTCGCCTCGGTGACGCCGAGCGCCTTGGCGATGAACTTGTTGGACCCGCCCTCGGCGATCATCAGCAGGACTTTCGACTCCCGCCTTGTCAGCCCGTTCTTCACCCCCGGCGGCGCCGCGGCGAGGCCGGCGAGGCCGAGCCGGCGCAGGATGGCGCGAGCGGGGGACGAGGCCTGCACGAAATCCCGCAGCCGGCGGTTGCCGAGCAGTTCGGCGAGGAAATATCGTTCCTCCGCCAGCGGCGCCACCGCGCCCAGCCGCGCCGCCTGTTCCAGCGCCGACAGCAGCAGCGCCCGGCAGCGCGACGGATCGCGCCGGTATCGGCTTACATAGGCAAGCCAGAGCTGGACTGCAATCTTCTGCCGGCCGGTGAGTTGCAGATTGGCGTGAATCTGCTCCAGCCGTTCGGCCAGCAGCGGGCGCGCCGGCGCCTCGAACGCCGACTGGCGCAGGCAGGCCAGCGCCAGCGCCACCTCGTCGCGCGCGTGCAGGCGGCCCAGGTCGCCCTGCGCCAGCACCGCCTCATGATCCGCCGCGCCCGCCAGCACCCGCAGCTTCTCCGCCGCCTCCTGCCAGCGGTTGCCGCTTTGCAGGATGATCGCCTCGCGGATGTTGATCATCGCTGCGAACTGGTGGGTGTGGATCTGATAGACCCGCCAGCGGTCGAGATAGCTGCGCGCCGCGAGCGTCGAGAAATGCTCGCTCAGCGCCTGGCTGCCGTAGTGCAGCGCGAGGTCGATCACCGTCGGCCAGATCTCGGCATGCGAGAAATCGTCGAACTCGGTGCTGAGGAAGCGTGCCAGCGGCTGCACCCGCCCGGCTTCGTAATCGACGCAGGCCTGCAGCAGCGCCAGCAGGCGGCTGTCGTTCGGGCTCGCATAGCCGACGGCGGCGAGATCGGCGGCGGCGGCATCGGCGAAGCGCCGCGCCTGCTGCGCGTCGCCCTGCAGCAGCCGCATCACCGACTGGTGCAGCCGGATGTAGAATTGCAGCATCGGCATGTCGGCGGCGGCATAGTGTTCCCAGGCGCGGATCGCCACGTCCTCGGCCTCGGCGAAGCGGCGGCGGCGGATGAAGAACTCCAGCATGGAGTTGTAGAACGAGCCGCGTTGCAGATGCGCGTCCGCCGGCAGTTCGCGGATCAGGCCGAAGATGCGCTCGAACAGGTCGTCGCTGACCAGCACGTCCTCGTAGATCAGCATCAGCACGCGGAAGAAGCGGAACTCCCGCGAATAGCGTCCGTCGGTGTCGAACACCGAATCCGCCGCCAGCGCCCGGTTGCCGAAATGGTCGGCGACGAGCTGGCGGGTGCGCGGCAGGTCGCCCCGCTTCAGCGCCTGCAGGCACCGCGCCAGCACCAGCGTCTCGTGGCGCTCGGCATAGTCGGGCGGGAACCCGGCGAGGATGCGCGCGAAGGCGCCGCCGCCGCACCGGTAGAAATAGAAGAACCCGTGCTGCTCCTTCAGGATCGCGAGCGCGGCATCGAGATGCCCGGCGCCCTGCAGGGCGGCGATCGCGGCGAGGGTGCGGCCCTGCGCGCGCAGCGCCGCGGCCAACGCCGCGGCGGTTTCTGCATCGGCGATCCGGCGCGCGAAGTCCGCCGCATGGCCGCGCGCCAGATGCGGGCGCAGCGCCTCCGCCCGCAGTGCCGAAGGGGTGCCGGCGCGGATGGCCGGCGCCAGCGGCCCGGCATCGGCCAGCGACAGCGGTTCACCCTCGATGATCCGGCCGAGGGTGACGAAGTCCGCTGCCGGCAGCGCCGCCATCCAGTCCTCCGCCAGCACCGCCTCCAGCCGGGCGGCGTCGCGTCCCGTCTCGACGAAGCCGAGCAGCAACGGCCAGCCGCCGCTCGCGTCCATGATCCGCTCGGCGCGCCGGCGCGGCAGGCGGGCGGCGAGTTCGGGGGCGGTGAACAGCAGCGCGGCGGTGTCGATGACATGGGCGCGGCCATAGGCCACCGCGCGGTCGAGGCCGGGCAGGACCGCCTGCGGCCGTTTGGCCAGGATCAGGCGGTCCGCGCCGGCCATGAAGCGTTCCGGCAGCGGCCCCGGCGCCGCGTGCGGCGGCAGGTCCCACAGCAGCGGCGCGCCGTCGCCCGGCGGGGCGGGCGGCGCGGTGCCCAGATGCACCTCCCGGCCGAGCCGGGCGGCGAGCTGGCGGAGCAGCACCGACTTGCCGCAGCCGGCTGGCGCCTCGATCAGCACGATCGGCTCCGGCCGCGCCAGGATGCGGGCGAGCAGGCCGTCGCGCGGCAGCTCGGCGGCCATCGGCGGGCCGATCCGCGGCCGGTCCCTAGCGGTCGGCGCGATGGTATTCGCGGTTCGGCATCATGTCGGTCGCCGCCGCCATGCGGTTCGACAGGTTGAAGAACGCGACCACTTCCGACAGGTCGAAGATGGCGCGGTTGTCGAGGCCGTGCGCGCGCAGCGCATCGCGATCCGCCTCGTCCACCAGATGCAGCGCGGTGGTCAGCTTCCATGCGTAGTCCAGCATTGCCCGCTGGCGCGGCGGCAGGTGGGCAACGCGGTAGTTGAACGCCAGCATCTCGCCGAGTTCCGGATCGCCCGACAGCCGCCGCACCGCGGCACCGTGCGCGACCAGGCAGTAGTAGCAGCGGTTGGCCGAGGAGACGACGACGGCGACCATCTCGCGCTCCAGCTTGGAGAG
>JAKAZX010000202.1 GCA_021826485.1 Pseudomonadota bacterium
GCGCGCGCTGGTGGCGATGTCGGCGAGATCGTAGCGCGCCTGCCGCTCGGCATGCGCGAAGGCGAGGCGCAGCGCGCCGCCGGCGATCCGCGGCACGAGGTCGCTGCGCTGCTCGGCCGTGCCGGCAAGCCGCACCAAGCCGCCGCCCAGGATCACGGTGGCCAGATACGGCTCCAGCACCAGACCGCGGCCGAATGCCTCCATCACCAGCATGGTCTCCACCGGCCCGCCGCCGAACCCGCCATCGGCATCCGCGAACGGCAGGCCGAGCAGGCCGAGTTCGGCGTAGCGCGCCCACAGCGCCGCACTCCATCCCGGCGGTTCCGCAGCGTACGACTTGCGGCGTTCGAAATCGCCATAGGCGTCGGCGATCAGCCGATCGACACTGTCGCGCAGCAGCGCCTGTTCCTCGGTCAGGTCGAAATCCATGATGCGTCCTTCACAGGCCGAGGAAGGCCTTGGCGATGATGTTGCGCTGGATCTCGTTCGAGCCGCCGTAGATCGAGACCTTGCGGTAGTTGAAATAGACCGGGGCGGCGAACTCCGTGCCGTCCGGCCCCACCGGCGGCAGGTTGCTGCCGTCGTGCTCGTCGATCGCCGGCAGCGCGTACGGGCCGGCCACGTCCTTCATCAGTTCGGTCGCCGCCTGCTGCAATTCCGATCCCTTGATCTTCAGGATCGAGGAGGCCGGGTCCGGCTTGTCGGCGGCGCGGCCGGAGGCGCGGGCCACCACGCGCATCTGGGTGATCTCCAGCGCCTTCAACTGCACCTCGATCAGCGCGATCCGCCGGCGGAAATCCGGATCGTCCCACAGCGTGCCGTCGCCCATCGGCGTTTCCCGCGCAAGCTGCCGGGCGCGCGCCAGCCGCTCCTTCGACAGGCCGATGCGGGCGATGCCGGTGCGCTCGTTGGCCAGCAGGAATTTCGCGTAGTCCCAGCCGCGATTCTCCTGCCCGACCAGATTCTCCGCCGGCACGCGGACATTGTCGAAGAACACCTCGTTCACCTCGCGCCCGCCGTCGATGGTGACGATCGGGCGCACGGTGATGCCCGGCGTCTTCATGTCGATCAGCAGGAAGGAGATGCCTTCCTGCTTCTTCGCCTCGCGGTTCGTGCGCACGAGGCAGAAGATCCAGTCGGCATATTGCGCGAGCGTGGTCCAGGTCTTCTGCCCGTTGACGAGGTAGTGGTCCCCGTCCCGCTCCGCCCGCGTGCGCAGACTGGCGAGGTCGGAGCCTGATCCCGGCTCGGAGAATCCCTGGCACCACCAGATGTCGAGATTGGCGGTGGGCGGCAGGAAGCGGCGCCGCTGCGCCTCGTTGCCGAAGGTGGCGATCACCGGGCCGACCATGCTGACATTGAACGGCAGCGGCGGCGGCACCGCGGCGCGCTGGATTTCCTCCTGCAATATGAAGCGGAAGCTCGGCGGCCAGTCCTGCCCGCCCCATTCGCGCGGCCAGTGCGGCACCGCCCAGCCATGCGCGTGCAGGATGCGGTGGCAGGTCACCATGTCGTCCTTCGACAAGTGCCGCCCGTCCGACAGGCGCTTGCGGATATCGGCGGGAATTTCCTGCCGCAGCACGCTGCGCACCTCGTCGCGGAAGGCGATTTCCTCGGGCGTGAAGCGCAGGTCCATCGGCGGCTCCTGTCAGCGTGTGGCGGCCCTGGCGGCCTCTTCGTCGCGCAGCGCCTGGGCAAGCAGCTTGCCGGCCGGGCTGCGCGGCAGGCTGTCGCGCAGTTCCAGCGCAGTGGGAATCTCGTGCCGGCCGAGCTTGTCGGCAAGGAATTCCTGCAAGGCATCGAGCGTCAGCGCGGCCGCGCCGGGTTTCAGCGTGACGAACGCCTTGGCCGCCTCGCCGCGATAGGCGTCGGGCACGCCGATCACGATCACCTCCGCCACCGCCGGATGCTCGTAGATCGCGCTTTCGATCATTGTCGGATAGACGTTGAAGCCGCCGGATATGATCATGTTCTTCTTGCGGTCGAGCAGGCGGAACAGGCCGCGCTCGTCCATCACGCCGATATCGCCGGTCAGGAACCAGCCGTCATGGAAGGCGGCCCGCGTCTCCTCCGGCCGGTTCCAGTAGCCGTGGAACACGTTGGGGCCGCGGATCGCCAGCTCCCCGCTCTCTCCGGGCGGCAGGCGGCGCGACGGGTCGGTGCGATCGACCACCATCATCTCGATCCCCGGCAGGGGAATGCCGATCAGGCCCGGCGCGGGGTCGGCGCCTTCGGGGATGCGGGTGCCGGCGGGGCTGGTTTCCGTCATCCCCCAGCCGCCGCGCAACTGCCGGCCGATCAGCCGTGTCACCCGCTGCTCCACCTCGAACGGCATCGGTGCGCCGCCGCTGCCGCATTCGCGCAGGCCGGAGAAGTCGGCGTGCTGCGCATCGGGGTGGTTGGCGAGCGCGATCCACATGGTGGGAACGCCGGGGAAATATGTGGCGTGGCGCTGCGTGATATCAAGCAGCGTCGTTGCCACGTCGAAGCGCAGGCGCAGCAGCAATTCCCAGCCGCGGGCGATGCCGGAGAGCAGCACCACGGTCAGCGCGTAGATGTGAAACAGCGGCAGCACGGTGATCACGCGCTGCTCGATCGCCGGATCGACCAGCGAACCGAGGCGCCAGTTGCGGTAGATGTCCACCGCCGCCGTCAGGTTGCCGTGGCTCAGCATCGCGCCCTTGGGCAGGCCGGTGGTGCCGCCGGTGTATTGCAGCAGGCAGATGTCGTCCGGCGCCACGGCGGGCCACGCGGCCGGCGGATCGGCGAGTGGCACTGGCAGCACGCGGTCACTCCAGGGCACCGGCAGCGCGGGGCTGGGCGGCCATGCCCCGTCCTCCCCCACCAGCACGCGATCGACCGCACCCTGTTCCAGCAAGGCCAGCGCCGCCGGCAGCAGGCCGGGCAGGTTGGTGGTGATCAGCGTGCGGGCGCCGCTGTCGCGCAGCTTGTGGACCAGTTCGCGCGGGGCATCGAGGGCGGACAGATGCACCAGCCGCGCCCCGGTGCGGGCGGCGCCGAAGAACGCGAGCGGGTGCCAGGGCGTGTTGGGCAGATAGAGCGCGACCGACTGGCCGGCGCCGATGCCGGCGGCGAGCAGCCCGGCCGCCACCCGGTCCGCGGTGTCGCGCAGGGTGCGCAGGCCGATCCGGTGGTCGCGGAATTCGATCGCCGGGCGGTCGCCATGCTCGGCCGCGGCGCGGTCGAGCAGGCCGGGGATGGTGCCGGGGACGATCGGCGCGTCCCAGTCCGCACATTCGCGGAAGCTGGTCCGCCACGGTTGCGGCGGGCTTGGCGTTTCCATGCATAGGCAGTAGTGCATCGGCGGCAACCCTGCAACGCGCGTCCTTCCGGCACCCCATCATGTCCGCTCCCCGCACCCTGCTCGACAAGCTCTGGGACAGCCACGCCATCCTGACCCGCGATGACGGTGCCAGCCTGCTGTGGATCGACCGGCATTTCGTCCATGAAGGCAGCTTCCACGCCTTCGGCATGCTGGACCATGCGCACCGCCCGGTGCACCGCCCCGACCTGACGGTGGGGGTCGCCGACCATTACGTGCCGAGCCACGCCCGCACCCGCCCGATCGCCGATCCCGAGGTTGCCGGGATGGTGGCGCAGTTGCAGGCCAACACCGTCCGCCACGGCATCCGGCTGTTCGGCCTCGATGACGCCCGGCAGGGCATCGTGCATGTCGCCGGCCCCGAGCAGGGGCTGACGCTGCCGGGGCTGACCATCGTTTGCGGCGACAGCCACACCTCCACGCATGGCGCGTTCGGCGCGCTCGGCTTCGGCATCGGCGCGTCGGAGGTGGCGCATGTGCTCGCCACCCAGACGCTGTGGCAGCGCCGGCCGCGCAACCTGCGCGTGGTGCTGAACGGGGCGCTCGGCGTGCATGTCGCGGCGAAGGACCTGATCCTCGCGATCATCGCCCGGCTCGGCGCCGGCGGGGCGGTGGGCCACGTGATCGAATATGCCGGCACCGCCATCCGCGCGCTGGAGATGGAGGCGCGGATGACCGTGTGCAACATGTCGATCGAGGCGGGGGCGCGCGCCGGCATGGTGGCGCCCGACGACACCACCTTCCAGTGGCTCGCCGGCCGCCCCTTCGCCCCCGCGGATTTCGACGCCGCCATCGCCGCCTGGCGCACCCTGCCGAGCGATGCGGAGGCGCGGTTCGACCGGGAGGTGACGCTGGACGCCGCCGCCATCGCCCCCACCGTCACCTGGGGCACCAGCCCGGAGACCGCGGTGCCGGTGACCGCCAGCGTCCCCGACCCGGCGGCGGAGCCGGATGCGGCGCGGCGGGCGCGGATCGGCGAGCAGCTCGACTACATGGGCCTCACGCCCGGCACGAAGCTCGACGGGCTGACGGTGGACCGGGTGTTCATCGGCAGTTGCACCAACGCCCGCCTGCCCGATCTGCGCGCCGCCGCCGCGGTGCTGCGCGGAAGGCGCGCGGCGGTGCCGGGGCTGGTCGTCCCCGGCTCGGTGCCGGTGAAGCGGGCGGCGGAGGCGGAGGGGCTGGACCGCATCTTCCGCGACGCCGGGCTGATCTGGGGGGAGCCGGGGTGCTCGATGTGCGTCGGCACCAACGGCGACACGGTGCCGCGCGGGGAGCGCTGTGCCGCCACCTCCAACCGCAACTTCCAGGGCCGCCAGGGGCCGGGCGCGCGCACCCACCTGATGTCCCCCGCGATGGCCGCCGCCGCCGCGGTGCGCGGGGCGATCACCGATGTCCGCAGGCTGATGCCATGACGCCGTTCACCACGCTGACCGCGCCGGTCGCCGTGCTCGATCGCGCCAACATCGACACCGACCAGATCATCCCCGCCCGCTTCCTGCGCAAGCCGCGCAGCGCCGGCTACGGGCAGTTCCTGTTCGCCGATCTCGGCCTGACGCTGCCGCGCGATGCGGCGATCCTGGTGGCGGGAGAGAATTTCGGCTGCGGCTCCTCCCGCGAGGGGGCGGTGTATGCGCTGATCGATGCCGGCATAAGCTGCGTGATCGCCCCCAGCTTCGGCGACATCTTCGCCGGCAACGCGGCGCAGAACGGGCTGCTGACGGTCGCGCTCGCGCTCGCCGGGCTGGCCGACGGCACCGTGCTGACGATCGATCTGCCGGCGGAGGTGGTGCGCCTGCCGGACGGCACCGCGCGCAGCTTCACCATCGATGCGTTCCGCAAGCAGCGCCTGCTGGCCGGGCGGGACGACATCGACCTGACCCTGTCGCACGCAGCAGCGATCGCCGCGTTCGTCCGGCAGGACCGAACGGCGCGGCCCTGGGCCGGCGTTACAGGCTGACCTCGGCGATCGTCGTCACCCGCGCCACCGGCCGCAGCGCCTCGACCGCGGTGCGGTGCGTCGCGGCATCGAAGGCGGCGCACCCATCCTCCAGCAGCGTGACCGCGAAATCGCGCACCTGCGCATCGCGCACCGTGCTCGCCACCCCGCCATTGGTGACGATGCCGGCGACCAGCAGCCGCCTTATGCCGGCGCGCTGCAGCACCCATTCCAGCCGCGACATGTAGAAGGCGGAGAAGGCCACCTTCTCCACCGCCAGGTCGGCGGGCGCGAGTTCGTCCACCAGCGCATGCCCCCAGCTTCCGGGCGCGAAATCCCCCGCGGCGAGGAACGGCCGCAGCCGCGCGAGGTGCGGCGAGATGAACGGCACCCCGCCGCGCCCGGGAACCAGAGTGAAATGGGTGGAGACGATCCATCCCCCCGCCGCCCGCACCCGGGCCGCCAGCGGCGCGAGCCGCCCCGGCAGCGCCGCGATCGCCGCCGCCGCCTGCCCGGCGCGGCCATAGGCGCCGCGCGGATGGATGAAGTCGTTCTGCAGATCGCACAGCAGCAGCGCGAGATCGGCGGCGGGCGGGGTCGGGACGGGATCGGACATGCGGGCATTGTGGCGCAAGCCCGGACCGGCGCAAGCCTCGGGCCGGGTTGTCGTTTTGTATTCGGAACGTCAACGGACGCGCGAAAGCGCCATCCGGTTTCGGCGCGCGACGGAAGGCGGCCCGCAGGCACGCGGCACCGGGGCACGGCGCCATCGCATCGCGGCGCGGGCCGGACGGCGGCGCGCGGCGGCCGCGACCCGGCGGGGCGGTTTCGCGGCCGGTATGGGGGGTTCCGTCAGCGGCGATGGCGGCGCGGGCCGGGCACCGGCAGGACGCCGGCCTCCGGTCCGCACGGCGCGGGTCCGCCGGTCTGCCGCCGATCGCGGCGCGGCGCGGACGGTCGCCACCGGCGCCGAAAGCGTGCCGGCCGCGAGGTGCGCCGCCAGCCCGTCCAACCCCCGCTCCAGCCGCGCCCAGAGCGGCAGCAGCACCGGCCCGATCAGCGGATGCCCGGCCAGGCCGGCCAGCAGCGCCTCCAGAATCTCCCGCAACGCCGCCACCACCGGCGCGAATCGCGCGGCCGGGTCGGGCGGGGTGGTGGCGGGGGAAACCATGAACGGAAGTAGAACATAACGGAAGGGGGGTGGGCAAGGGGAATGGTGCGGCGTGCGTAGGGCGGGTGAAACCCGCCGGCTTCGCAGCCGCCGCCGGACGCGGCATCCTGCCGCCATGCCGAATTACCGCCGCCACCTTGTGCCGGGAGGAACATACTTCTTCACGCTCAACCTGCTCGACCGGCGCAGCCGTCTGCTGGTCGATCACATCGATGTCCTGCGCGCGGCGGTGCGGACCGTTCGCGCACGCGCGCCGTTCCATATCGCTGCCTGGGTGGTGTTGCCGGAGCATCTGCACTGCATCTGGACGCTGCCGCCCGACGATGCCGATTATTCCGGCCGCTGGCACGCGCTGAAGACCCTGTTCGCAACCGCCATGCCGCCGACCGAACCACGCTCGGCGGCGCGGTTGCGCAAGGGCGAGCGCGGCATCTGGCAGCGCCGCTTCTGGGAACACACGATCCGCGACGACCGCGACTATGCGGCCCACATGGACTACGTCCATTTCAACCCGGTGAAACACGGATTGGCCGCGCGCGCGGCCGATTGGCCCTATTCGTCCTTCCACCGCTGCGTGGCCCGCGGCCTGTATCCCGAAGACTGGAGCATGCGCAGCGACGATCCGCCCGATCCGGGGGAACGGCGGTGATCGCGCGGCGCGCAGCCCGCGTCGGCGGGTTTCACCCGCCCTGCGAGGGTTCGGCGTCAGGGTGACGCCCGCGGCAACCGTGTAGGGCGGCTGCAACCCGCCGACGCAGCGCGAAGCTGCCTCCGTCGCCGGGGCCGAGCTGCTTCAGCGAAACCGCGATTCGTTATTGAGGCCGACCGAACCATGCGCAGCGCGAAGCTGGCC
>JAKAZX010000203.1 GCA_021826485.1 Pseudomonadota bacterium
CCGACCGCAACGTGACGCCGTACCACATGACGGTGGAAGACAACGTCATGCCGGAACTGGCGGCGGAGCTGGCGCGCAGCGCCGACTATGCCGCCCGCCGCCGCGGCATCGCCGCGTTCAATGCGGGCAGCCGCTGGATCAAGCGCGGGCTGGCGCTGACGCCGGTGAAGTTCGGCATTTCCTTCACCCTGTTGAAGATGAACCAGGCCGGCGCGCTGGTGCATGTCTATACCGACGGCAGCGTCCAGCTCAATCACGGCGGGACCGAGATGGGGCAGGGGCTGTTCGTCAAGGTCGCGCAGGTGGTGGCCGAGGAGTTCGGGATTCCGCTGGAGCGGGTGAAGATCACTGCGACGACCACGGCGAAGGTGCCGAACACCTCGCCGACCGCGGCCTCCTCCGGCAGCGACATCAACGGCAAGGCGGCGCAGGCGGCGGCGCGCACGATCCGTGAACGGATCGCCGGCGTGATCGCTGCGGACTGGGGCGTGCCGCCGTCGGCGATCGCGTTCCGCGACGGCGAGCTGCGTGCGGGCGAGCGCGCGATGCCGTTCGTCGCGGCGGTGCGGCGGACCTATGAGCAGCGCGTGTCGCTGTCCTCCACCGGCTACTACGCCACGCCGAAGCTGCACTACGACACTGCGACGCATCGCGGGCGCCCGTTCTACTACTTCGCCTACGGCGCCGCGGTGGCGGAGGTGGAGGTGGATACGCTGACCGGCGAATACCTGGTGCGGCGCGTCGATATCCTGCACGACGTGGGACGCTCGCTCAATCCGGCGATCGATCTCGGCCAGATCGAGGGCGGCTTCGTTCAGGGCATGGGCTGGTTGACCACCGAGGAACTGTGGTGGGACGCGCACGGGCGGCTGCGCACGCATGCGCCCTCCACCTACAAGATTCCGGCGGTCAGCGACGTGCCGGCGGATTTCCGCGTCGCCATCTTCGCGCGCGGGCGCAACCGGGAGAATGCGATCCACCGCTCCAAGGCGGTGGGGGAGCCGCCGCTGATGCTCGGGATCGCGGTGTTCCATGCGCTGCGCGATGCCGTCGCCGCCTGCGGCGACGTTGCCGAAGCGGCGGAGTTGGACGCGCCGGCGACGCCCGAGCGCGTGCTGATGGCCATCGAGGCCCGGCGCGCCCGCGCGGCGCGCAAGCTGGCGGCCGATTGATGGCCGCGTGGCTGCACGCGCTGCAAGCCGCCGAGGCGGCTTGCGAGCCGGCGGTGCTGGTGACGCTGCTCACCGCCCGTGGATCGACGCCGCGCGAGGCCGGCTGCAAGATGGTCGTGACCGCGGCTGGAACCGACGGCACGATCGGCGGCGGCAATCTGGAATTCCAGTGCATCGGCCATGCGCGCAGCCTGCTCGCCGGCGACGCGGCCGCGCCGGTGGTGCGCGAATTCCCGCTTGGCCCGGCACTCGGCCAGTGCTGCGGCGGCCATGCCAGCGTGCTGTTCGAAACGCTGCGGCCGGCGGGGTTCCATCTGGCACTGTTCGGCGCCGGCCATGTCGGGCGCGCGCTGGTCAGCGTGCTCGGCACGCTCGCCTGCCGCGTCACCTGGATCGACCCGCGCCCGCAGGCATTCCCGGCGGCCGTGCCGGGCAACGTGGCGGCGGTTTCCGATGCCGCCCCGGCCGCGCGCATCGCCGATCTGCCCGCCGGCGCCTGCGTGCTGGTGATGACGCACGACCATGCGCTGGATTTCGAGATCGTGGCCGCGGCACTCCCGCGCTTCGATCTGCCGTTCGTCGGCCTGATCGGGTCGGAGACCAAACGGGCGCGCTTCGCATCCCGCCTGCAACGGGCGGGACTGGCGGAAGCGGCGGTCCGGCGCCTCGTGTGCCCGATCGGCGTGCCGGGCGCCGGCGGCAAGGCACCGGCGGAAATCGCCATTGCGGCGGCAGCGCAATTGCTGCAAATCCGGGATGCGGTTGCGTCGGCTTCGGCCCCGCCGCCGCCGCGCTCCGGCCGCGTCGCGCCGGACGCCGCCTGTGCTGGTTGCGCAGGGGGAACCTGTCAGGCGACCGAGGAAGCAGTGCCCCGATGACCCCGGAAGAACTGATGCGCCGCGCCGTGGCGCTGTCGCTGGAGAAGATGGAGGCGGGCAGCGGCGGGCCGTTCGGGGCGGTGATCGCGCGCGACGGTGCGGTTGTCGCCGAAGGCTGGAACGAGGTCACGTCCACGGCCGATCCCACCGCGCATGCGGAAGTGGTGGCGATCCGCCGCGCCTGCCGGGCGCTCGGCCGGTTCGAGCTGCGCGACTGCGAGATCTTCACCAGTTGCGAGCCGTGCCCGATGTGCCTCGGCGCGATCTACTGGTCCCGGCTGGGCCGCATCTGGTTCGCCAACGACCGCAACGACGCCGCGCGCATCGGCTTCGACGACGATTTCCTGTACCGCGAAATTCCGCTGCCGCTGGAGCGCCGCAGCGTGCCGACGCGCCGCCTGCTGGCGGAGGAGGCGCGCGTCGCCTTCGACGCCTGGGCGAACAAGCCGGACAAGGTGGCCTACTGACATGGACGCCGCCGCCCCCCCACCGCGGCTGCGGCTGTCCGGCATCACCAAGCGCTATGCCGCAGTAACGGCCAACAGCGACATTTCCTTCGAGGTCGGGGCCGGCGAAATCCACGCCCTGCTCGGTGAGAACGGGGCCGGCAAGAGCACGCTGGTCAAGATCATCTATGGCGTGGTGCATCCGGATGCCGGCGAGATCGCCTGGGAAGGCCGGCCGACCGCGATCGCCGATCCCAATGCCGCGCGCGCGCTCGGCATCGGCATGGTGTTCCAGCACTTCTCCCTGTTCGAGAGCCTGACGGTTGCCGAAAACATCGCGCTCGGCCTCGGTGCGCGCGAGTCGATCGCCGCGCTGACCGGCCGTATCGCGGAGATTTCCGGGCGCTACGGCCTTGCCGTCACCCCGTCGCGCCATGTGCATCACCTGTCGGTCGGCGAGCGTCAGCGCGTCGAGATCGTGCGCTGCCTGCTGCAATCCCCGCGGCTGCTGATCATGGACGAGCCGACCTCCGTGCTCACACCGCAGGAGGCGGAAGGACTGTTCGACGTGCTGCGCCGGCTGTCCCGCGAAGGGTGCAGCATCCTCTACATCAGCCACAAGCTGGAGGAGATCAAGGCGCTGTGCGAGCGGGCGACGGTGCTGCGCGCCGGCCGCGTGGTCGCCGCCTGCGATCCGCGGGTGGCCAGCGAGCAGCAGATGGCGGAAATGATGATCGGCGGCGCGCTGCCGGTCGCCCACCGGCCCGCCCCGCTGAAGGAAGGCCGCGTGTGCCTCGCCGTCGATGGCCTGTCGCTGCCGGCGGATGAGCCGTTCGGCACCAATCTGCGCGACATCTCCCTCACTTTGCGCGACGGCGAGATTCTCGGCATCGCCGGGGTCGCCGGCAACGGGCAGAAGGAACTTCTCGCAGTGCTGGCGGGGGAGCGGCGGGCGCCGGATGCCGCCGCGGTGCGGATCGCCGATACCCCGGCCGGCCTGCTCGGCCCGGCGGCGCGCCGACGCCTCGGCCTCGCCTTTATTCCGGAGGAGCGGCTGGGCCGCGGCGCGGTGGCGGAGTTTCCGCTGACGGAGAATGCGCTGCTGACCGCCTATCAGGGGTTCACCCGCGGCGGCATGGTCCGCTATGGCGCCGTGCAGCGCTACGCCCGCGACATCATCGCCCGCTTCCGCGTCGTCGCCGCCGGCACCGATGCGCCCGGCAGCAGCCTGTCGGGCGGCAACATGCAGAAATTCATCGTCGGACGCGAAGTCGGCGTGAACCCGCGCGTGCTGCTGGCGGCACATCCCACCTGGGGGGTCGATATCGGCGCGGCGCTGGCGATCCGCCAGGCGCTGATGGACCTCGCCGCCGCCGGCAGCGGGGTGCTGGTGGTGTCCGAGGATCTCGCCGAACTGTTCGAGATTTCCGACTATATCGCCGTCCTGTCCGGCGGTCGGCTGTCACCGCCGCGCCGCACGCGTGAGACGACGGTGGAGGAGGTCGGGCTGCTGATGGGGGGACGCATGGCGGACGCTGCGGCGCGGGATGCGGTCCATGCGGCTTAGCCTGGAGCCGCGGGCGCGGCCGGCGCAGGCGATGGTGTGGCTGTCGCCCGTGCTCGCGGCCGTGCTGTCGGTGATCGGCATCACCATCCTGTTCGCGGTGCTCGGCCGCGATCCGGTGCAGGCGCTGCACACGCTGTTCGTGGCGCCGCTTGCCAGCCTAGACGGGTTGTCCGAACTCGGGCTGAAGGCGACGCCGCTGCTGCTCTGCGCGGTCGGCATCGCGATCGGCGTGCGCGCCGATGTGTGGAACATCGGCGCGGAGGGGCAGTTCACCGTCGGCGCGATCGTCGGCAGCGGGGTCGCGCTGGCGTACGGAGGCGCCGGGCACTGGTGGGTCATTCCCGCCCTGCTGCTGGCCGGCGTCGTCGGCGGCATGGCCTGGGCGGCGATCCCGGCGCTGCTGCGCACGCGCTTCAACGCGCACGAGATCCTCACCACGCTGATGCTGGCCTATGTGTCGATCCAGTTGCTCGGCTATCTCGTGCATGGCCCCTGGAAAGACCCGGAGGGCTACAGCTTCCCGCAGACGAAGCAGTTCGAGGCGGATGCGATGCTGCCGGTGCTGCTGGCCGACACGCGGCTGCATATCGGCGCGCTGTTCGCGCTGCTGTCGGTCCCGCTCGGCAGCATCCTGCTTGGCCGCACGCTGATGGGTTTCCGCATCCGCACGGTCGGCGCGGCGCCGGCCGCGGCGCGCTATGCCGGGTTCAGCCGCAATGCGATCGTCTGGTTCTGCCTGCTGCTCAGCGGCGGGCTGGCAGGGCTGGCCGGCATCTGCGAGATCGCCGGCGGCAACGGGCAGCTCACGCCGGTCATTTCCCCCGGCTACGGGTTCGCCGCCATCATCGTCGCGTTCCTCGGCCGGCTCAACCCGGTCGGCATCCTGTTCGCCTCGCTGCTGATGGCGCTGCTGTATCTGGGCGGGGAGGGGTTGCAGGTCACCATGCAACTGCCGATCGCCGTCACCGGCACGATCCAGGGCATGCTGCTGTTCTTCCTGCTCGCCGCCGACGTGCTGATCAACTACCGGGTGCGCGTGCGCGTTCCCCAGGCCGCCGGAACCACCCAGCATGCATGAGACGGAGATCGTCGTCGCCATCGCGGTCGCGACGTTGCGCGCGGCGACCCCGCTGATGCTGGCCGGGTTCGGGGAGCTGATCACCGAGCGGTCCGGCGTGCTCAATCTCGGCGTCGAGGGGATGATGCTGGTCGGCGCCGCGTTCGGCTTCATCGGCACCGTCGCCACCGGCAGCCTGCTGGCCGGCTTCATCATCGCCATGATCGCGGGGGCGCTGCTGGCGCTGGTGTTCGGGGGCCTGACGCTGACGCTGATGGCCAACCAGGTCGCGACCGGCCTGGCGCTGACCATCTTCGGCGTCGGGTTTTCCGCGCTGGTCGGGGTGAAATGGGTCGGCACGCCGCTGGCCGGGCTGGCGACCGCGATCTGGCCGCATCTGTCGGCGGCCTCGCCGATCGTGCAGCAGCTCATGCTGCTCGATCCGGTGGTGTGGATCGCCGTGCTGGTGCCGTTCGCGGCGCACTGGTTCATCTACCGCACCCGCGCCGGCCTGATCCTGCGCGCCGTCGGCGAAAGCCATGATGTCGCCCATGCGCTCGGCTATTCGGTGCTGCGCATCCGCTACCTCGCGGTGCTGTTCGGCGGCGCGATGAGCGGGCTGGCCGGTGCCTATCTGTCGCTGTCCTACTCGCCGATGTGGGCGGAGAACATGGTGGCCGGGCGCGGCTGGATCGCGCTGGCGCTGGTGGTGTTCTCCACCTGGAAGCCGCTCTGGCTCGCGCTCGGCGCGCTGCTGTTCGGGCTGGTCACCATCGCCCAGTTCCAGGCGGAGGCGTTCGGCCTCGCGGTGTCGCCCAATCTGCTGGCGATGCTGCCGTATCTCGCGACGGTCGTCGTGCTGGTGCTGATCTCGCGCGATGCGACGCGGCTGAAGCTGAACGCACCCGCAGCCCTCGGGCGGCCGTTCCACGCCACGGCATGAGCGGCCGGCCGCTCTGGCTGCGCGATCCGCTGGCGATCCTGGCCGACGATGCGGCGCGCGGCGTCGTGGTGCAGGACGGGCGGATCATCGAAACCGTCCCCGCCGGCCGGGTGCCGGAGACCGCCGATGCGGAGGTGTTCGACGCCGGCGCGCATGTCGTGCTGCCCGGCCTCATCAACACGCACCACCATTTCTACCAGACGCTGACGCGCGCCACCCCCGCGGCGATCGACCGGGCGCTGTTCGGCTGGCTCGGCGCGCTCTATCCGATCTGGGCGCGGCTGACGCCGGCGGCGCTGGACACCGCCGCGACCGTGGCGATGGCGGAGCTGCTGCTGTCCGGCTGCACCACCACCACGGATCATCATTACCTGTTCCCGCCCGGTTTCGATCGGGCCATCGACATCGAAGTGGCGGCGGCGCGGCGGCTCGGCATCCGCGCGGTGTTCACCCGCGGGTCGATGAACCTGTCGCAGCGCGATGGCGGTCTGCCGCCCGATTCCGTGGTGCAGGCGGAGGATGCCATCCTCGCCGACAGTGCCCGGCTGATCGACGCCTATCATGATCCCGCGCCGCACGCGCTGACCCAGATCGCGCTCGCCCCCTGCTCGCCGTTCAGCGTCACCCGCTCGCTGATGCGCGCGACCGCCGCCCTGGCCGCCGCGCGTGGCGTGCGCCTGCACACCCATCTGGCCGAGACCGCGGACGAGACGGCGTTCTGCCAGGCCCGCTTCGGTTGCCGGCCGCTCGACTATCTGGCGGATGTCGGCTGGCTGCACGATGGCGTCTGGCTCGCCCACGGCATCCATTTCGATGCGGCGGAGATCGCCCGTCTCGCGCGCGCGGGCGTCGCCGTCAGCCACTGCGCGTGCAGCAACCAGGTGCTCGGCTCCGGCCACTGCCCGGTCTGCGACATGGAGGCGGCGGGGCTGCGCGTCGGGCTCGGCGTCGATGGCTCGGCATCGAATGACGGGTCCAACATGATGCAGGAAGTGCGCGCCGCCTTCCTGTTGCAGCGCCACCATTACGGCGTCGGCCGCGTATCGCACCGCGATGCGCTGCGCTGGGCGACCGAGGGGTCGGCCGCCTGCATCGGCCGCCCGGAACTCGGCCGCATCGCCCCGGGCATGGCCGCCGACCTCGCGCTGTTCCGGCTGGACGAGTTGCGCTTCGCCGGCGCG
>JAKAZX010000204.1 GCA_021826485.1 Pseudomonadota bacterium
CAACGGCAGGCGCCGTACCGTCGGCCGTGCTAGTCTGCCGGCCATGACCGACGATGCCGCCGCGCCGGACTTCGCCGCCCTCTACCGCCGCGCCTTCGCGGAGTTCGGGGCGACCGCGCTGTGGAGCAGCCGCCCGGTCTCCAGCCCGACACCGGCCGATGCCCTTGCCATCACCCGCACCCTGCGGACGGAAGGCACCCTGCGCGCCCGCCGCCTTGCAGAGCGTATCGAACAGGCGTGCCGTGCCCCTCAGTAGCCTGCAATCGCGCGTCCTGCTCCTGCTCGCGGCGCACCGGGACCCGGAGAGCTACGTCGCCGGCAGCACGCCGCTGAACCGCGACACCGCGCGCTATTCCGAGGACATCGACATCTTCCACGACCGGGAGGAACGGGTCGCGCACGCCGCCGAGCAGGATGCGGCGGTGTTGCAGCGGCACGGCTTCGCACTACGCTGGCTGCGGCGGGAGCCGGCCTTGTATGCGCTGCTGGCCACCCGGCAGGATGGGCAGGTCCGGCTCGAATGGGCGGTGGATTCCGATTTCCGCTTCTTTCCGACACTGCCCGATATCGTCTTCGGTTTCGTGCTGCACCCGGTCGATCTCGCCACCAACAAGGTGATGGCTGCTGCCGGCCGGCGCGAACCGCGCGACGTGTTGGACCTGCTGACCGTGCATGACCGCATCCTGCCGCTGGGCGCCACGGTGTGGGCCGCGGTCGGCAAGTCGCTTGGGTTCACGCCGGAGGGGCTGATTGCCGAAATCCGACGCCTTGCTCGCTACACCGCGGCGGATTTCAGCCACGTCGCGGCCGACCCGCCGCTCGATCCCGCCGCCACAATGGTCCGGCTGCGCAGCACGCTCGACGCCGCAGACGCCTTCGTCGCGCGCATGCCGACCGATCGCGCGGGCCTGCTGTTCCTTGCCGACGGCCGGCCGGTAGAGCCTGACCCCGACCGCCTCGACCGCTACGCCACCCATGCCGGCCAACGCCGCGGCCACTGGCCCGACGGTCCGGAGATCGCCGCGGCGATGCTGGAAAGATATGCGGACGGACGGAAAAAGGAATGAACCGGCGCTGTCCCGTCAGTGACGCTGCATGGATTGGTCCCGCGCAGTGCCCTGCCCTGCGTACAACGCGCTGAGCTGCCACGACTGCCGGTCCGGCGCGTTGCAGGCGGATGGAGAAGCGCATGCGTGGCCCCTCGCGGGCCGCCCGTCTGGGGCTATCCCTGGGGCTTGGCCTGCTGCTCGGCGGCTGCGCCTATCAGGGCGGCGGGATGTATGCCGAGAGCGGGCCGTACGGTGACGCGCCCGGCTACGGCTATGGCGGGCAGGGCTTCGGGATGTTTGGCCTCGGCGGCTGGGGCGGGGATGGCTGGCGGGGCGGCGGGTGGGAGGACCACGGCTGGCGCCGCGGCGAGTTCCACGGCCGCGGTGGCTGGCACGGCAATGGCGGGTTCCACGGCGGCGGTGGCCACGGGGGCGGCGGGCACGGCGGCGGCGGCCGGGCCTGACCCGGCGGCCGTGCCGCGGTCAGGCCGGGGCGACGCCGTGGGCGCGGAGGAAGGCGAGCATCCGCTGCCAGCCATCCGCCGCATCGGCGGGGCGGTAGCTCGGCCGGTAATCGGCATGGAAGCCGTGCGGGGCGTCCGGATAGACGACGATCTGCACGTCTTTGCCGGCCGCCCGGGCGCGATCCGCCGCGGCGTTCACGTCGGCGACGCGGATGCTGGCATCCTGCCCGCCATACAGGCCGAGCAGCGGGCATTTCAGCTCGGTCGCCACCTCGGCCGCGGTGCGCGGCTGGATCGCGCTGGTGCCGCCGGCGATCGGGCCGTACCACGCCACCGCCGCCCGCAGCGCCGGGTTGTGCGCGGCATACAGCCACACATCGCGCCCGCCGCGGCAGAACCCGGTGACGGCCAGCCGCGCCTGGTCACCGCCATGCTGGGCCGCCCAGGCGGCCGCGGCGTCGAGGTCGGACAGGACCTGCGCGTCCGGGGCCTTCATGATCACGTCGCGGAAGATCTGCTGCACGTCGGACATCTTCGACAGGTCGGCGATGCGCGCATACAGCTCCGGCGCGACCGCCAGATAGCCCTGCTTGGCGAGCCGCCGGCACACGTCGCGGATGTATTCGTGGACGCCGAAAATCTCCTCGATCACCAGCACGACCGGGAACGGGCCGGCGCCTGCGGGCTGCGCGGCGTAGCCGGGCAGGGCGCCGTCGGCGACCGGGATCCGCACTTCCCCGGCCGCCAGCCCCTGCGTGTCGGTGTGGATCACCTGGGCATCGACCCGCGTGGTCGCGAGCGTCAGCCCCGCGATCAGCCCGCCCACCATCACGTCGCGCCGCGTCGTTCCGTCCATCGTTCCCGCTCCACCGCTCCGCCCCCGAGAGTGGGGAACGGCGGCGGGTTGCGCAACCGGCTACGGCGCCGACGCGGTCAGCGCCCGGCTGTCGTTGCCGGTGACCGAGATGACGGGCGATGGGCCGGGCGTGGTCTGCGTGTAGTGCAGCGTGATGCCATCGCCGCCGAGCGCGATGCGCGCGCCGGGCTGCAACTCCGCCCGCACCGTGTCCATGCGGCCCTGCACGGTGACGGAACGGCAGCCGCCGCGCAGCACGTCGTTGCGCCCGCTGCCCTCGATCAGCACGTTGCGGCCGGTGCAATCGACGTTGCGCGCCGCCGCGTCGCCCTGCAGCAGCAGCGTGCCGGCCTCGGCGCGGGACGGCGGGGAGATCACGGCGGCGGCCGGCGGGGCGGTGGGCACGGCGGGCGCCACCGCCTCGCCCGCCACCGCGCCGTGACCGGCGGCGATGGAGTTGCCGCCGCCCTGCACGGTGACCGCGGGGCCGGGGACGATCGGCGTGTACTGCACCGCATTGTCGCTGCCGGTGACGCTGACCGCGCCGCCGGGCAGCAGGTCGATCTCCACCTGGTTGCCGGTGCCGGCGATGCGCAGGCTGCTGCACCGGCCGTGGAACACCACGCGGTTGGCATCGCCGTTCACGCTGGCCGGCGCGCCGGCACAGTCCAGCATCTCCGTCCGGTGGCTGCCGTTCACCACGGCATCGGCCCACGCCGCCGCGGAGGCGAGCGGGACGAGCAGGGCAACGGCGACAAGGGCGCTCAGACGGGCGGGCATGATGGAACCTCCGAAGCGGCTGCCATCCGGCACGCAGGGCGGGCGGCGGGGTTCCCGCCGCCCCTGCAATTGATCCCCGCTCAGCCCGCCGCCATCGCGGCGCGCAGGTTGTCGTCGATCTTGGCCAGGAACGCCTCGGTGTTCAGCCAGGGCTGGTCGCGGCCGATCAGCACGGCGAGGTCCTTGGTCATGTGGCCGGACTCCACCGTCTCCACGCACACCCGTTCCAGCGTTTCGGCGAACCGCGTCACCGCCGGCGTGCCGTCGAACTGGCCGCGATAGGCGAGGCCGCGCGTCCAGGCGAAGATCGAGGCGATCGGGTTGGTGCTGGTTTCCCGCCCCTTCTGGTGTTCGCGGTAGTGGCGGGTGACGGTGCCGTGGGCCGCTTCGCTCTCCACCGTTTTGCCGTCCGGCGACATCAGCACGCTGGTCATCAGCCCGAGCGAGCCGAAGCCCTGCGCCACGATGTCGCTTTCCACGTCGCCGTCGTAGTTCTTGCAGGCCCAGACATAGCCGCCATTCCATTTCAGCGCGCTGGCAACCATGTCGTCGATCAGGCGGTGTTCGTAGGTCAGGCCGTTCTTCTCGAATTCCGCCTTGAACTCGGCGGCGTAGATTTCGGCGAACACGTCCTTGAACATGCCGTCATAGGCTTTCAGGATCGTGTTCTTGGTCGAGAGGTAGACGGGATATTTGCGCGCCATGCCGTAATTGAAGCTGGCCCGCGCGAACCCCTCGATCGAGGCGCGGGTGTTGTGCATGCCCAGCGCCACGCCCGGCCCCTTGAAGTCATGCACTTCCAGCACCGTCGGCGCGCCGCCGCCGGCCGGCTGATAGGTCAGCGTGACGCGGCCGGGGCCGGGGATTTTGGTTTCGGTGGCGCGGTAGATGTCACCGTAGGCGTGGCGGCCAATGACGATCGGCTGGGTCCAATGCGGCACCAGCCGCGGCACGTTGCGGCAGATGATCGGCTCGCGGAAGATGGTGCCGTCGAGGATGTTGCGGATGGTGCCGTTCGGGCTGCGCCACATCTTCTTCAGCTTGAATTCCTCGACGCGCGCCTCATCCGGCGTGATGGTCGCGCATTTCACGCCGACGCCGTATTGCTTGATCGCGTGGGCGGCATCGACCGTCACCTGATCGTCGGTCTTGTCGCGATACTCGATGCCCAGGTCGAAGTATTTCAGGTCGATATCCAGATACGGCAGGATCAGCCGATCCTTGATGAAACCCCAGATGATCCGCGTCATCTCGTCGCCGTCGAGTTCCACGACCGGGGTCTTCACCGTGATCTTTGCCATGCCGTCCTCGTGCCTAACGCTGTCCCGGCGGCCTTCTCCCACCTCTGCTGCGCCGCATCAAGCCGCGCGCCGAGGGAGGGGAGAGTTGCCGAGATTGCAGGTGCGGCGCAGGGTGTAAGATCGCCTCCGTCACGAATCGTCGATGACGCCGAGCCATCCCGCCGACAAGCTGACATTCTACCGGGAGACCCGTCGTCAGGCGCTTGCAGCGGCGACCGCGCGGGTGCGGGCGCGGCTGCGGACTTCCGATGTCGTATTCGGCCTGATCGATGACGCCGCCCTTGCCGCCTGGACCGAGCAATGGCGCCCGGCACATCAACCGGGATCCCCGGGCGGCTGGGACTGGGCGCGGGAGCGGCGTGCATGGCAGGGCGTGATCGGCCGGTTCGAGGCCGCGCTGTGGCACGGGCCGGTCCTGTGCGGCCTGGCGCTGGGCAAGCCCTCGGATGGGCCGAGCCACCTGGCCGTGCGGCTGCTGGAGGGCAACCCCGTGCCGGCGCATCCGTTGCGGCGCGAGGTTGCGCGCAGCCTGCTGGTGGCGGCGGAAGAGTATGCGCGCGCCCTGGGCAAACGGGAATTGCGGCTGATCCAGCCGTTGCCGGGCGCGCTGCCGATCTACCGTGCGCTCGGCTTTGCGCTTGCCCCCACGCGAGCGAGGCCCCCATATTGTTTTGTGAGGTTCTAGATGACCAAGGCTCGCCGCAGTCATGCACTGATGAATTCCGCCGGGTCGCGCGCGTTCGTCGCGAGCGACAGTGTGCGCGCGGCCCGCCCGCAAGCGGAGGAGCGGTCAACCGGCGGTGGATTGCGTGACCCGTCGGAGGCGGAATGGGCGCGTGCATGGCACGAGGCAGGCGACGTGCCGGAAGTGGCCGGCCGCCCGACGCGCCGCCGCACGCAGGGCTGATCCGGGTCCCCGGTGCCCGGCCGGGGACAGAGTTGCGCGATGCGCGTCTATCTCGCCGGCCCCGACGTGTTCCTGCCCGACCCGCTGGCCCGCGGCGCGGCGTTGAAGACGGTGTGCGCGCGACACGGGCTGACCGGCGTGTTCCCGCTCGATCCGCTGGCCGATGAGCCGGCCGCCTGGGCCGCGCTGCCGGAATGGCAGCGCATCGCGCTGCGCAACGAGGCGCATATCCGCGGCGCCGCCGCGCTGATCGCCAATCTGACGCCGTTCCGCGGCCCCAGCGCCGATGTCGGCACGGTGTTCGAGCTCGGCTTCATGCGCGCGCTCGGCCGGCCGGTGTTCGGCTGGAGCACCACCGCCGAACCCTTCGCCGAGCGCACCCGCCGCCACTGCGCCGCGCGCCGGTCCGGCGGCCGGTGGCGCGATGCGGAGGGGCTTTCGGTCGAAGCCTTCGGCTGCTCCGACAATCTGATGATCGACGGTGCCGTCATCGCCTCCGGCGGCGCGCTGGAGACGGCGGAAGTGCCGGCAGCCACCCGCTGGTCCGATCTGGCGGCGTTCGAGCGGTGCGTGATCCGCGCCGCCGCCCTGCTCACTGCACCGAGGTAAGCGACGACACGCCGACCGAGAGCGGCCCGAGTTCGAGCTGCACCGAACTGCCGGACTGCTGCACGCCGGTCACCGTGCCGCGCACCGTGAACGGCAGCGCGGTCGCCCCGCCGCCGGCATTGCCGGTGACGGTGACGGTATAGGCGCCGTCCGGCATCGTCGCGCCGCTGACGCTCTGGCCGTTCCAGGTCCAGCTATTGCTGCCCTGGGTCGCGTTCACCGTCGCCTGGTACAGCGGCGCACCCTGGGCATTGGCGACCGCGATGGTGACCGGCCCCGCCGCCTGCGCGGTGTAGTCCACCGTCCCGCTGCCGTTCTGCAGGACCATCTGCGGGGAGGTGACATCGACCTGCTTGCCGAGCAGTTGCGCGGACTGCATCACCGCGCCGCCCTGCGCGAGCGAGATCAGTTGCGTCAGGTTGCTGTTGGTGCCGATCTGCTGTTCGACGCCCGCGAACTGCACCAGCTCGGTCGTGAAGGTGCTGCTGTCCATCGGCGAGGTCGGGTCCTGATTCTGCAACTGCGTGGTCAGCAGCGTCAGGAACGTGTTGAAATTGCCGGTCAGCGAGCTGAGCGGATCGGTGGTGCCGGAGGCGGCGGTGCTGCTGGTGGTGGTGCTCGACACGCTCTGCGACATGGGCGGCTTCCTCAGGCGGTGAAGTTGATCGTGCGGATGCGCCGGGCGCGCGGGCCGGGGCGGCCGTTCGGGCGCGGGGGCGGCCGGTCGGGGGCGGCGAAATCGCCCGGCGTTTCGCTGCCGGCCGCCGGTGCGGCGGCCAGGGCGGCGGGCGCGGGGGCCGGTGCGGCCAGCGCCAGCGTGACGCGGCATCCGGCGGCCGGCATGCCCGCGCGGCCGAGGGCCGCCTGCAACTGCGGCGCGTCCCGCGACAGGGCCGCGAGCGTCGCCGGCCGCTCCACCGCGATGTGGATGGCGGTACGCCCGTCGCCGCCGCGCGCGATGCGCACGGCGATGCGGCCGAGTTCCACCGGGTGCAGCGCCAGATCGATCCGCGTCTGTCCCGCCTGCCGCACCACCCGCACGATGGCGGACGCAAGCTGCGCCGCCGCGGTGGCCGCGGGCGTGGCCCCGGCCGGCGCGGCCATCACCGCTCGCGGCACCGCCGG
This sequence comes from Pseudomonadota bacterium, assembly GCA_021826485.1. Lineage (GTDB taxonomy): Bacteria > Pseudomonadota > Alphaproteobacteria > Acetobacterales > Acetobacteraceae > JAFKFJ01. The sequence goes on from JAKAZX010000204.1 coordinate 7,092, forward strand.
GCCGGGCGCAGCGGTGGGTGCGGATGCGGGCGGCGGCGCAGGTGCGCCGGCCGGGGCACCGGGGGTCGCCGAAACGGCCGGTGCGGCGGCCGGGATTTCCGCCGTGCCGCCGC
>JAKAZX010000205.1 GCA_021826485.1 Pseudomonadota bacterium
GAAGCGCGCCTCGCCGAGGTCGCGCACCAGGATCTTGATGCGCGCCTTGTGGATATTCTCCCGCCCGCCCTGCGCGTTGTAGACGCGCAGGATCGCTTCCAGGTAGCCGATGATCTCCTGCTCGGGCAGCCAGTCGCGGATGCGCACGGCGAGAATCGGCGTGCGGCCGAGGCCGCCGCCGACCCACACCGCGAAGCCGACGGCGCCGTCCGCGTCGCGCCGCGCCTCCAGCCCGATGTCGTGGATCTGCACCGCGGCGCGGTCCACCGGCGCGCCGGTGATGGCGATCTTGAACTTGCGCGGCAGGAAGCTGAATTCCGGGTGCAGCGTGGACCACTGCCGCAGAATCTCGGCATAGACGCGCGGATCGACGATCTCGTCAGCGGCGGCGCCGGCATATTCGTCGGTGGTGACGTTGCGGATGCAGTTGCCGCTGGTCTGGATCGAGTGCAGATCGGCCTCCGCCAGTGCGGCGATGGCGTCCGGCGCGTCCTGCAGGCGGATCCAGTTGAATTGCAGGTTCTGCCGCGTGGTGAAATGGCCGTAGCCGCGGTCGAACCGCCGGGCGACCTGCGCGAACTGGCGCAACTGCGCCGAACTCAGCACGCCATAGGGGATCGCGCAGCGCAGCATGTAGGCGTGCAGTTGCAGATAGAGGCCATTCATCAGCCGCAGCGGCTTGAACTCGTCCTCGGTCAACGCGCCCGCGAGGCGGCGCGCCACCTGGCCGCGGAATTCCTCCACCCGGTCGTGCAGGAACTGCCGATCATACGCATCGTATTTGTAGATCCCGGCGGCGGTGACCATGCCGTCCATCACGCGGCTTCCGCCGGCAGCACGCTGGGGCCGGAGACGCGCAGGCGTTCGCGCATGCTCAGCGGCACCGGGCCGGCCGCGGTTTCGGCGACTTCCACGGCGTAGGGTCCGACCACAACCTGCCGCCGCTCCGCCGCTTCCGCCGCCGCCAGCGCTTCCGCCAGCGCGTCGCTGCCGATCACCGCGGCGGCGCGGACATCGCCGCTCCAGCCGCCCGCCGGCGTCTGCCAGACGACGCTGCCGTCGTGCAGCCGGCTGGCGGTGACGACGAGGCGCTGCGCGGCGCCCCTGGCCCTGACTTTCGCCTGCATCCGGCAATCGCCCCAAACTGACGTTCAAGGACGTTATATAGACCAAAGCACGCCAGGAAAAGCTACAAACGACCGCGCAGCCGCAGGATCAGCAGCAGTCCGGCGTCGAATGGCAGCGCCGCCCCCTCCCGCAACCGCCAGAACCAGCGTGTTTTCCAGCGCCGCGCGGCCGTATTGGGCGGGGCCGGGCAGGCGCGTGCCGGCAGGCCTGCCATGCGCAGCAGCAGCAGGCAGCGGGGGAGGTGATAGGCGCTGGTCGCCGCATAGACCGGCGCCCGCTGCCCGCGCAGCAGCCGCGCCACCGCCCGGACGGAGGAGAGCGTGTCCGTCCCGGTCGGCTCGCAGAGGATCGCGGTCTCGGCGATGCCGGCCGCGCGCAGCAGCCGTGCCATCACTTCCGCCTCCGCCGGGCCGTGGCGGCCGACGCCGCCGGTCGGCACATAGAGCGCGTCCGGCAGCCGCCGCCCGCAGGCGACCGCCGCCTCCACCCGCTGGCGGAGCGCGCGGCTGGGGGTGCCGTCAGGACGGACCGCGGCCCCGAAGATGACGATGGCCGGCCCTGCCACGCGCCTCCCTCAGATGAGCTGGCGCACGCTGTCGGAGGCGAGCGTCAGCGCCATGCGCCGCCGGCTGGGCACGCCGCGCGCCATCGCCTCGGCCATCTGGGCCGCCTGGGTCAGCGTCGCCTTCGGCGGCAGCGGCGGTTCGTGCGGATCGACCAGCGCCTCGATCAGCACCGGCCCGTCGGTGGCCATCGCCTCGGCCAGTGCGTCCGCGCATTCCTCCGGTCGTTCCACGGTGAAGGCCATCAGGCCGCAGCCGCGCGCGATCGCGGCGAAGTCGATCGCCGGCAGCGCAGTCGCGTATTCCGGCGTGCCGAGGAACACCATCTGCTCCCACTTCACCTGCGCCAGCATGTTGTTCTTCACGACCAGCACCTTGATGTCCAGCCGGTGCGCCGCGATCGTGGCCAGCTCGCCGAGCTGCATGGCGAGTGCGGCATCGCCGGTGACCGCGATCACCGGCCGGCGCGGATAGGCGGTGGCGCCGGCGATGGCATAGGGCAGCGCGCAGCCCATGGTGGCCAGCGTGCCCGGCCAGGCGAACCGCATCTCCCCGCGCGCGCGCAGATAGCGGGCCGCCCAGGTGGTGGTGGCGCCGTTGTCCACGGTCACGATGGCATCGGCCGGCAGCGCGCGGTCCAGCGCGTTCAGCACCAGTTGCGGCTTCATCGGCGTGTCGCCGCGGGTCGCCTGCTTGTCGAGTTCGTCTCGCCATTCCTGCATGCCGGCTTCCGCCTGGTCGAGGAACATGCGGTCGTCATGCCGTTCCAGCCGCGGCAGCAGCGCGTGCAGCACCGCGGCGGCGTCGCCCACCAGCCCGACCTCCACCGGCACGCGCAGGCCGATGCGCGCCGGATGCCAATCGACCTGCACCACCCGCGCCTGGCCGGGCCGCGGGTAATATTCCTGATAGGGAAAGCTGCTTCCCACGATCAGCAGCGTGTCGCAGCCTTCCATCGCATCCTGCGCCGGCCGCGTGCCGAGCAGGCCGGGCGTGCCGACCATGTGGCGGCTGTCATCCGGCAGCACGCCCTTGCCCAGCAGCGCCTCCGCCACCGGCGCGGCCAGGCGCTCGGCGATCCCGGCCAGTTCCGTGCGCGCGCTGAGCGCGCCGCGGCCGGCAAGGATGCAGATGCGGCGGCCATCGTTCAGCACCTCCGCGGCGCGCGCCAGATCGGCATCGGCGGGCAGCGTGCCGCCCGGCCCGGCCGCCGGGGACGCGGTGCGCGCGGCGGCGCGGGAGGCGCGCAGCGCCCGGCTGAGCGGCGCCGTCTGCACGTCGATCGGCACCGTGATATGGGCCGGACAGCGCATCGCGACCGCGGTGCGGCAGGCCAGTTCGACCACGCTTTCGGCGTGGCCGGCGCCCATGATGCGCTCGCTGTAGGGGGCCGCGTCGGCGAACAGCCGGTCGAGCTGCACGTCCTGCTGGGCCTGCGTGCCGATCAGGTCCTGGTACTGCATGCCGGTGATCGCCAGCACCGGCTGGCCGTCGAACTTGGCATCATAGATGCCGTTCAGCAGATGGATGCCCCCCGGCCCGGCGGTGGCAAGGCAGACGCCGAGCCGGCCGGTCAGCTTGGCGTAGCCGCAGGCCGCCAGGGCTGCGGCCTCCTCATGCCGGGTTTGCACAAACGCGATCTCGTCATGCCGCTTGCGCAGCGCCTCCAGGATGCCGGCGATGCCGTCCCCCGGAAGGCCGAACACGACGTTGACGCCCCAGTTGATGAGCGTCTGAACAATAACGTCGCCAACGCTCTCCGCCATTTGCCGCTCCCCCGCGTGCCTGCCGCAGCAAACAGGACGCGGGCAAGGAGGTTCCGCCGCATCGTCCTAGAATCGCGACCGTTCCGCGCTCGTGAAAACCGTGGCCGATCTGCACCGCCCCGGCGCAAGCCGGCCCGGCGGGACTGGCGACGGCCGGTTCGGCGGATTATACAATAGGCATCAACTGCCGTTCCGGGGCGCACGTGCTCGTGCGCTTGTGTCGGGACGGAGACTGACTACACTTGGCCTTGCACTCGGGACGGGCGACGCCGGGGTGCTTGCGCCAGGGCGTCTGAACCCGAAGGACAACAAGAGGAACCCCCTCGTGGCCAATGAGAAGTCGCAGAACGTTCAGGATGTATTCCTGAACCATGTGCGCAAGAACAAGACCCCGGTCACCGTATTCCTGGTGAACGGCGTCAAGCTCCAGGGCATCATCACCTGGTTCGACAATTTTTCCGTACTGCTCCGTCGTGACGGCCATACGCAGCTTGTCTACAAGCACGCGATCAGCACCGTCATGCCCGGCGCGCCGATTCAGCTGTTCGACGCTGCACGGCCGGAGGGAACCTCGACCACGCTGACCATACCGGCACGGGAGACTGCCGCTGCCGGCACTGGCTGACACGGCACCCGCGCCGACGCGCGCTGCGGTCATCCTGCCCTGGGGGAGACCCGATCGCGGGAGTGATCCCGGGCGCGCGGCGGATGCGCGGCTGGCGGAGGCGGTGGGGCTTGCTGCCGCCATCGGCCTTGTCATCGTGCACACCGCGATCCTGCCGCTGCGGGATGTGCGGCCGGCGACCCTGCTCGGCGAAGGGCAGGTGACGGCGCAGGCCGCCGCCATCGCCGCGCAGTCGGTCACGGTCGCGATCATCGACGCGCAGCTCAGCCCGGTGCAGCAGCGCAACCTGGAACGCGCCTGGGGCTGCAAGGTGATCGACCGCACCGGCCTCATTCTCGACATCTTCGGGGCGCGGGCGCGCACGCGCGAAGGCGCGTTGCAGGTGGAGTTGGCGCATCTGGACTATCAGCGCAGCCGGCTGGTGCGGTCGTGGACGCATCTGGAGCGTCAGCGCGGCGGCTTCGGCTTTCTCGGCGGGCCGGGCGAAACCCAGATCGAGGCGGACCGCCGCCTGATCGGGGAGCGCATCACGCGCCTGAAGCGCGAGCTGGAGCAGGTGCGGCGCACCCGCCACCTGCACCGCGCGGCGCGCCAGCGCGTGCCGTTCCCGGTGATCGCGCTGGTCGGCTACACCAATGCCGGCAAATCGACGCTGTTCAACGCGCTGACCGGCGCGGAGGTGACGGCGCGCGACCAGTTGTTCGCGACGCTCGATCCCACCATGCGCGGGCTGCGCCTGCCGTCCGGGCGGCGGGCCATCCTGTCCGATACCGTCGGCTTCATCAGCCAGTTGCCGACCGAACTGGTCGCCGCCTTCCGCGCGACGCTGGAAGAAGTGGCGGAGGCCGACGTGATCCTGCATGTGCGCGACATCGCCCACCCCGACAGCGCCGCGCAGCGCGCCGACGTGGTGGCGGTGCTGGAAGGCATGGTCGAGGACGGGATGCTGGATGACGGCTGGGCGGCGCGTACCATCGAAGTGCTGAACAAGGCCGATCTGCTGGGCGGCATCGCCGCGGTGCCGGCGCGGCCGGATGCTGTCGTCGTCTCCGCCGTGACCGGCGAAGGACTGCCGGCGCTGCGCAGCGCCATCGACGCCCGCATTTCCGAGGGGATGGAAGTGGCCGATTACGCCATCCCGCCGCAGGACGGCGCACGGCTGGCCTGGCTGTACCAGCACGGCGAGGTGCTGGCGCGCGACGATGCGCCGGAAAGCATCCGCGTGCGCGTCCGCCTGCTGCCCGCCGACCGCGCACGGTTCGAGCGCGCATGAGCGTGTTTTCGCCGGCCGGGTTGCGCGCGCTGGCCGACATCCTGCGCGATGCCGCGCGGGCGGAGGTGATGCCGCGCTTCCGCAACCTGGATGCCGGCGCGGTGCGCGCGAAGTCCGGCCCGCTCGATCTGGTCACCGAGGCCGACGAGGCGGCGGAGCGCGTCATCACCGCCGCCCTGCTGCGCCATTTCCCCGGCTGCGTCGTGGTGGGGGAGGAAGCGGCCTCGGCCGATCGCCGCCTGCTGTCGGGGCTTGCCGACGCCGATCTCGCCTTCGTGGTCGATCCGATCGACGGCACCGCCAACTACGCCGCCGGCCTGCCGCTGTTCGGCACGATGGCGGCGGCGATCATCCGCGGCGAGGTCGTCGCCGCGGCGATCCATGATCCGCTCGGCGACGACACCGCGCTCGCGCTGCGCGGGGAGGGGGCGTGGATCGAAACCCCCGCCGGCGCGCGGCGCGATCTGCACGTGGCAGCGCCGGTGCCGGTCGCGCGCATGACCGGCGCGGTGTCCTGGCGGTTCCTGCCGCCGGGGCTGCGCGCCACCACGGTCGCGCATCTGCCGCGCGTGGCGTCCAGCTTCGATCTGCGCTGCGCCGCCCACGAATACCGCACGCTTGCCGCCGGCCACTGCCACTATCTGCTGTTCCACCGGCTGATGCCGTGGGATCACGCGCCGGGCTGGCTGCTGCATCGCGAAGCCGGCGGCTTCGCCGCGCGCTTCGACGGCTCCCCCTATTCGCCGACGCGCAGCGATGGCGGGCTGATCTGCACGCCGGACGAGGCGAGCTTCCACGCGTTGCGGGCGGCGCTGTTGGAAAGCTGATCGCTCGACAGGCGCGGGGCCGCGCCGGCATAGTCGGGCGGTGCCGGGAAGCGGGAATCGGACAAGATGGAACCTGCAATGATGGTGGCCCTGGCGCCGGCCGTGCTGCTGGCCGTGGTCGGGCTGGTCCTGGCGGTCACCTACGCCCGCCGGCTGCGCGCGGCGGAGGGCGAACTGGTCGCGCTGCGCAAGTCGCAGGCGGAGGAAGCGGCGCTGGCCGCCGAGCGGGCGCGCGGCCTCGCCGACCTCGCGCAGCGCAACCAGTTTCTCGCCGATCAGGCGCAGACGCTGGGCGCCAAGGCCGCCGGGCTGGCCGCGACGCTGGAGCAGGAGCGCGGGCAGGCCGCGCAGATGCGCGACGACCGCGAGCAACTGGCGCAGCGGTTCAAGCAGCTTGCCGACGAGATGCTGCTGCGCCACGGCGAGACCTTCGCCCGTCAGAACCGCACGCAGATCGACACCACGCTGGCGCCGCTGCGCGAGAAGCTGGCGGAGTTCCAGCAGAACCTCCAGGCCGCGCACACCGAAAGCGTGACCGGACGCGCCCTGCTGAAGGCGCAGATCGAGCGGCTGAGCGAGGACAGCGCAAAGGTGCGGACGGAGGCGGAGAATCTCGCCACCGCCCTGCGGGGCGAAGCGCAGATGCGCGGCGCCTGGGGGGAGATGATCCTCGATTCCATCCTGCAGAAATCCGGGCTGGTGAAGGGCGAGGGCTACTTCACCCAGCAATCCCACGTCACCCCGGACGGGCGGCGCCTGCTGGCCGATGCGGTGGTGCCGCTGCCGAGCGGACAGAGCCTCGTCATCGACTCGAAGGTTTCGCTGGTCGCCTTCGAATCCTATGTCAACGCGGCGGCGGAGGATGCGCGCGCCGAGTGCCTGAAGGCGCATGTCGGCGCGCTGCGCGCGCAGATCAACGATCTGTCGGGCAAGGCCTATCACGCGGTGGTGCCGGGCAGCCCCGATTTCGTCATCATGTTCGTCCCCATCGAGGCGGCGCTGGCCGCG
>JAKAZX010000206.1 GCA_021826485.1 Pseudomonadota bacterium
GGAAATGCGGGTGTTGGCGAAGCGCGCTTCCGGCACCATGCGGATCAGCCAGGCGAACCCCTCCGGCAGGCGGGTGCCGGGCGGGCGCGGCCTGGACGGGCGGGCTGCCGGCGGGCGGCGGCGCGGCGCGGGCAGCGGGCCGGCGGCGGCGCGGGCGGCGAGGGCGGCAAACCGGTCCGCCAGCCGGCGCAGGCGCGACCACAGCAGGATCATCAGCGGCCGGATATCCGCCCGCCGCTCCGCCGTCGCGGCGAGCACCCGGGTGAGTTCCAGGATGGTGCACCGCAGATAGTCGGCCGGGGCGGGTGGGACGGTCGCGTACACGAACGGAACAAGAACATACTCCGCCCGCCCTGGGCAAGCAAAATGTTCCGCTGTCCGATATGCGGCCGCGCGGAATGGGGTCGGGACCCATCCTTTTCGGCGGTCACCGCGAACCGAGTGAAGCGATCCGGGTGGGCCGCGACGGCCGCTCCTCAAGCGCGTTGGTGACGCGGGTCGGCCCGGAGGACGACGCATCCCCCGCCCCATGATGGCGTGTGCCGGCGGACGCGGGAAATCCCCCCTTGGCAGCGGGGCGCGACCGCTGGTCAGATGGGTTGCCACGGCCGGCGCATCCGCGACGAACCGGCCGGCCAGGGAGGTTTCGCATGTCCCATGTCCCATCCGGCCCGCGCGCCGTCGCGCTGGTCGGTCCCTATGGCTCCGGCAAATCGACGCTGTTCGACGCGCTGCTGTCCGCCGCCGGCAGTCCGCCGCGGCGGGGGGCGGAGAAGGTGGTGGGCGAGCCTCGGCTCGCCCATTGCAGTTTCATGGACGAGCCCTGGGCGCTGATCGACTGTCCCGGCTCGGTCGAATTCGCCTTCGCGGCGGAGGCGGCGCTGGCGGTTGCCGACCTGGCGGTGCTGGTGGTGGAACCCGACCCCGGCCGCGCCGCCACGGCCGCGCCCATGCTGCGGCTGCTGGACGGATACGGCGTGCCGTTCCTGGTGTTCATTAACCGCGCGGACCAGATGGCCGGACGGGCGCGCGACACGGTGGCGGCGCTGCAACCCTTCGCCGCCCGCCCGCTGGTGCTGCGGCAGGTGCCGTTCCGCGAGGGCGATGCGGTGGTCGGCTATGTCGATGTGGTCAGCGAGCGCGCCTATCGCTACCGCCGCGGCGCCGCCTCCGACCGCGTGGACGTGCCGGCGGCGATGGCGGAGCGCAAGCAGGAGGCGCGGGCGGGGCTGCTGGAAGTGCTGGCCGATCACGACGACGCGCTGCTGGAAAAGGTAATCGAGGACGTGGCGCCGAGCCCTGACGAAATCTACGGCCGGCTGCGCGCCGACGAGGCGGCGGGCACCGTGGGCGGCGTGCTGCTGGGGGCGGCGGACCGCGCCTGGGGCGTGCGGCGGCTGTGGAAGGCGCTGCGCCACGATGCCCCGGCGGCGGCGGAGACGGCGGAGCGGCGGGGCGTGGCGGCGGAGGGTGGCCCGCTGGTGCAGGTGTTCCGCACCATCAACGGCGGCCACGGCGGCAAGGTGTCCTGGGCGCGGCTGTGGCGCGGGCCGCTGAAGGACGGGGCGACGCTGGGCAGCGCCCGCCTGTCCGGCATCTGGCGCCTGCCGGGCGGCGAGCCGGCCAAGGTTGCGGAGGCGGAGGCGGGGGAGCTGGTCGCACTCGGCCGGCTGGACGGCGTGGCGACGGGCGCGGTGCTGGGCGAGGCGGGGGAGGCGATGCTGCCCTTCCCGGCCGTGCCGGCGCCGCTGTTCGCGCTGGCCATTGCCACCACCGACCACAAGGACGACGTACGGCTGTCCGGCGCGATGCAGAAACTGGCCGAGGAGGACCCGTCGCTGACCGCCCGGCTCGATCCGGAAACCGGGGAGACGGTGCTGGCCGGGCAGGGGGAGATGCACCTGCGCAGCGTCGCCGAACGGCTGGCCGGCACGTACGGCGTGAAGGTGGCGACCCAGAAGCCGCGCGTGCCGTACAAGGAGACCATCCGCAAGCCGGTGCACCAGCACGGCCGGCTGAAGCGGCAGACCGGCGGACACGGCCAGTTCGCCGACGTGAAGCTGGACATCGCCCCGCGCGCCCGCGGGGAAGGATTCCGCTTCGTGGACAAGGTGGTCGGCGGCGCCGTTCCGCGTAACTTCATCCCCGCCGTCGGCGAGGCGGCGGAGGAGGCGCTGCACAAGGGCGTGTTCGGCCACCCGGTGGTCGATGTCGAGGTGACGCTGACCGACGGGCAGTTTCATGCCGTGGACAGTTCCGACATGGCGTTCCGCACCGCGACCCGCATCGCGATCACGGAAGCGCTGCCGAAGGCCGACCCGGTGCTGCTGGAGCCGGTGGATCACGTCACTGTGACCGTGCCGAACGACTACACTGCCGCGGCACAGCGGCTGCTGACGGGGCGGCGCGGCCAGATCCTGGGCTATGCCGAGCGGCCGGGCTGGGCCGGCTGGGACGACGTGGAGGCATTGGTACCGCAGGCGGAACTGCATGATCTGATTATCGAATTACGCTCCATCACGATGGGCCTGGGCAGCTACCGGCGGCGCTTCGACCACTTGGCGGAGGTGCATGGCAGGGTGGCCCAGGCCGCCGCCGGATAGGTGCCGCGCCTGCCTCCGTGCGTGCTCACAAAGAAAACAGTTGCGATCCGTCTAAACGGCTGTTAATGATGCGGTCGGAGGATGGTCGGGAAACGGCAACCATTCCCGACCGGATAGGAGGGGCGGTGATGAAATACGGTCTTCTGGCGGGTGCGAGCGCGGCGGCGCTGGGTCTCGCGGGTCTGGCGGCGCCGGCGAAGGCGGGTGACATCCTGCTGACCGGCCATGACAACGACTACCATTGCAATTACGGGCCGACCAACCCGTGCGCGGGCGGGGCGAGCAGCGTCTTCGGCAGCGAAGTCGCCTATGTGCGCAATGGCTCGTCCCTGCCGGTGCTGTCGATCGACAACGGCAGCGAACTGACCAGCGCGCTGGGAGCGGTCGGCGTGGCATTCCACAACGTGACGGTGAACGCCGTCACCGCGGGGATGTTCAACCATTCGACCTACAGCGCCTTCGTCGTCGCCTCCGTCTCGTCCTGCGGCGGCTGCGACAATCCGATCGGCACCGGCGCGCACCTCGCGACCTTCAGCACCGCCATCGACAGCTTCTTCAATGCCGGTGGCGGCATCCTTGGTCTGACCTCCGCCGGCGATTCGACCGGCTTCAGCTACGTTCCGGAGGCGACCACCTCCAGCCCGATCTACAGCAGTTCGGGTTTCGTGACGACGGCGGCCGGGTCCACCATCCCGGGCTTCGCGGCGGTGAACGGCGACCAGACGCACAACACCTTCGCCGGGTTCGGATCATTCTACCAGGTGGCCGAGACCTTCGGCGTCGGCGGGCCGGCGGTGACGATCTTCGGCAACGGCAAGATCTCGTGCACCAAGCCGGGCGGCTGCACAATCCACGGCGTGCCGGAGCCGATCAGCCTGTCGCTGCTCGGGGCCGGGCTGTTCGGGCTGGCGGCGGCCCGGCGCGCGCCGCGCTTCCTCGGTTTGCGGCGCTGAACCGGCGCAGCGTCTGACCGACACGGGGGGCGGGGCCGGTGGCCCCGCCCCTTTTCGTTTGTGCGGCTGCCTTTTCCCTCTCCGCCCCGCTGGGGCGGAGAGGGTCAGGGTGAGGTGGGGTGTTGCCGGCGCCGCGAAAGTTTGTAGTTTTTCACTGGAACTTCCCGCATTGCCTGATCCCCCGCCTCACCCCGACCCTCTCCACCCCGAGGGGTGGAGAGGGAGAAAGTCGGTGTTTCCGCAATGCAGATTTGCACTCCCTCACACGCCCTCGGCCACCGGCGCGGCGATGATGATGGCGCGTTCCGGGCAGGCGCCGTCCCGCAGTTCCTCGGCGGTCGCGGGACGGACGATGGCGCGGACAATGCGCATGTGCCGGCCGATGATGTCCTGCCATTCGGCGGCGGAGCGGGGATCGAGGTGGGCGAGCGCCGGCACCTGCACCGTGATCACGTCGAACAGCGCGAACCGGACGGTGAACTGCGCCACGTCGGCGATCAGCGGCGCGACGAACGCATCCTCGGTCTGGTCCAGCACGTCCAGGCACAGCACGATGTCGTAGCGCTGCGCCGGCCGCGCGCGGAACGCATCCACCGCCGGGTCGAAGCCGCGGGCGAAGCGGAACCAGCCGGTGCGGTTCATCGCGTGCAGGAAACTGCCCTTGCCGCAGCCGTAGTCGAGCAGGCTGGGCTTGTCCGCCCCGCCGGCCTGCGCCGCCAGATCGCGCACGATGTCCAGCAGGTATGGATGGCGGTGGGTGCCGAATTCCGGGTGGCGCGCATGGTTGGCGCGGTGCCGGGCCAGCCATTCGGGGCTCGCTGTGGTGATCGGCCGGATCATGCCGCGTCCGGTCGCAGCGCCTGCAATTCGCCCAGATAGGGCGCATAGCGCTGCCAGCGCGCGACCGAGCGGCGGTTCACTTTCTGGCGCGCCTGCCACAGACTCGCAGTGCGGATGAAGCCGCTGTTATTCTCCGGCGTGAGGCAGGCATCGTCCCACTCCAGCCCCGCGAAGCCGACCAGCCGCCGCGTCTCGGCCTCGGGCGCCGCGGTCAGCGTTTCGTACTCGACCTCCAGCAGGCAGCCGGGCGGCAGAGTGGCGCGCCAGTGCGCCATGAGCCGGCGGTACTGGCCATAGAAGAACGCCAGGTCGCCGCGGTCATAGGCGAAGGGCTGGGCGGTCGCGAAGCGGGTGAAATAGATCGACAGGCAGGTGTCGAGCGGGTCGCGCCGGCAATGGATGAAGCGCGCCCGCGGCAGGGCCGCGCGGATGCGGCCGATCGCGAGGAAGTTGAACGGGTTCTTGTCGGTCACCCGCGCCGCCCCCGGACCGATGCGGTCCAGCAGCGCCAGATAGTCGCTTGCATCCGGCGCCGCCGTGTCGGTCCAGTACCCGATCTCCCCGCCCGCGGCGATGGCGGGGTGGGCGGACAGGATCTGCTCGATCAGCGTGGTGCCGGAGCGCGGCATGCCCAGCACGAACAGCGGCCGATCGTCGGCCGGGCCGGCCGCGGCGCCCGCCAGCGCGGCCGGCGGGAAGGCGGCGATCAGCCGGTCGATCTCGGCGGCGAAGGCGGCGCGGTCGAACGGCTGGCGGGCGTGCTCGATCGCGTTGCCGGCATCGAAATGCGCGATCGCGCGCGCCGGATCGCCGAGATCGTCATAGGACTTGCCGAGCGCGAAATGCAGCAGCGACCGTTCGAACTCCGGCCGCGCGGGGCGGGCCAGCAGCCCCTCCATTTGCGCCAGCAGCGGCCGTTCGGCTTCGGTCACGCGCTGGAAGATCGCCATGTTGTAGAGCACGCTCACCCGCTCCGGATCGAGGTCGCCGGCGCGGCGCAGATGCTCGATCGCCTCGGCGAACCGCCCGGCCTCGCCCAGCACGTCGCCGAGCATGGCGTGCGCCAGCGGGTTGGCGGGATCGAGCGCGATCACGCGGCGCAGCTTCGCCTCCGCCGCCGCATGGCTTCCGTCCACGCGCAGCAGCTTGGCTTCCTCAAGCTCCTGGTCGGCGGGGTTGGGCAGCAAGGTGCTGGCGCGGCGGAAGCAGTCCAGCGCCTCCGCCTGCGCGCCCTCGGCCTGCAACAGGTTGCCGAGCCGGCTGTAGGCGGCGCCGAGATCGGGGGCGAGCGCGATCGCCCGGCGCAGGCTCGCCTTCGCCTCCGCGATCCGCCCCTGGCGTTCCAGCGCGGCGCCGAGATTGTAGTGGGCGGTGGCGAAGGCGGGGACGAGGCCGATCGCCCGCTCGAAGCACTCGGCCGCCTCCGGCGGCTGTCCGGCGGCCAGGAAATGCGTGCCGAGTTCGCTGTACAGCACAGGATCGTTCAGGTCCGCGCGCAGCGCCGCCTGGATCGCGGCGATCGCCTCATCCAGCCGTCCCTCCTCACGCAGCCGGCGGGCGCGCGGGATCGCCGGATTTTCCGATTGCGGGTTGACCGGGCCGCCGCCGTCCGGATCGGCCAGCAGGTCGCGCAGCGCGCCGAGCCAGGGTTCGTAGTTGCGCCAGCGCTCGCGCGAGCTGCGATAGGTGGGCTGGCGCGCCTGCCACTGGCTGGCGGTGCGGATCGCCCGCCGGTTCGCCTCCGGCCGCAGGCAGGCATCGTCCCAGTCCAGGCCGAGGAAATCGATCAGCCGGCGGGTCATCGGCGCCGGGTCTTCGACCAGCTCCTCGTAATCGATCTCGAACAGGCATTCGGGCGGCAGCACCGCGCGCCAGTGCGCCATCATCCGCCGGTAGGTGCGGTAGTAGAAGGCCAGGTCCGCCTTGTCGTTGGTGAAGTTCAGCGGGCCGACGAAATTGGTGAAGTAGTTGGACAGGCAGGTATCCAGCGGATGGCGGCGGCAATGCACGATGCGGCCGCGCGGGAAGGCGAGGCGAAACATGCCGAGCCAGAGATAGTTGCCGGGGGTCTTGTCGGTGACGCGCAGCGCCTGCGGCGCGATGCGGCGCAGCGTCGCTTCATACTCGCCCGCCATGCGGGCGATGTAGGCGTCCGGCGTCTCCCCGGCCGGGCGGCGGCCCAGCCCTTCCGCCGCGCGGTTCCAGAACGGCAGCTCGCCGCCCGCCGCGACCGCCGGATGGCTCGACAGGATCTGCTCGACCAGCGTGGTGCCGGAGCGCGGCATGCCCAGTACCAGCACTGGCAGCTCGCTGATCGGCCCGGGGGCGGGTTCGGCGGCGAGGGTGCCGGCCTCGGTCGCCGCGATCACGCGCTGCACGGAGGCGCCGAACTGCGCCCGGTCGAACGGGCGGTGGCGGGCCGCGATCGCGTTGCCGGCGTCGAAATGCCGCATCGCCTCGGCATGGTCGCCGAGATCGTCATGCGCCTTGCCGAGCGCGAAATGCACCGCCTGGCGCATCTGCTCGGGCAGCGGCCCATAGTCCAGCAGCGCCCGCATCTGCGCGACCATCGGGGCATCGTCCGCGGTCAGCCGCTTGGAGTGGACCAGATCGAAATATGCCGTCGCCGCCTCGGCCGGCGTGCCGCCGGTGGCTTGTTCGAGCAGCGGGACCGCCTCCTCGAAACGGCCCTGCTCGCGCAGGATGGCGGCCAGGGCGCGGCGGGTTTCGGCGTGGAACGGCAGGCGGGCGACGCTGTCGCGCAGCACCTCCTCCTCCGCCGCGAGGTCGCCGT
>JAKAZX010000207.1 GCA_021826485.1 Pseudomonadota bacterium
ACCGGCAGCAGCATGGCGCGCTTCACCCCCCGCTCCCGCGCGATCGCGATGGCGCGCTCGACCGCGGCGCGGGCGCCGGACACCACCACCTGCCCGCCGCCATTGTCGTTGGCCGGCTCGATCACCTCGCGCCCGCCCTCGGGCGTCACCGCGGCGTCGGCGCAGATGGCGCGGGCAAGGTCGAGTTCGGCGCCGAGCAGCGCCGCCATCGCCCCCTCCCCCGCCGGCACGGCGCGCTGCATCGCCTGGCCGCGCAGCCGCAGCAGCCGCGCCGCATCGCCGAGCGCGAACGCCCCGGCCGCGGCGAGCGCGGAATATTCCCCGAGCGAATGGCCCGCCACCACCGCGGCGCGGTCGGCAAGCGCCACCCCGCCCTCCCGCTCGATCACCCGCAGCACGGCCAGCGAATGCGCCATCAGCGCGGGCTGCGCATTCTCGGTCAGCGTGAGGTCCTCGGCCGGCCCCTCGAACATCAGCTTGGAGAGTTTCTGCCGCAGCGTCTCGTCCACCTCCTCGAACACGTCGCGGGCGGGGGCGAATGCGGCGGCGAGGTCGCGGCCCATGCCGACGGCCTGACTGCCCTGGCCGGGGAAAACGAAGGCGTGGACGGCCATGCGGGAGGGGTTCCGGTAACGGGCGAAGCGAATGGCGCGGCGGCGTAGCCCTGGCCGGACGGGGTGTCAAGAAAGCCAGGAACGGCGGCATCCGTGCTTGAATGGCGCATGGATGCCCTGCCGCCCGAGTCGCCGCCGCCGGATGCCGATGATTTCACTGACACGGTGCGCCGCTTCGCCGCCTTCGGCCAGCCGACGGAGGAATGGCAGGACGGCCCGATCCGCTATCTGGCCAATGCGTTCTGGACCGCCGGCCAGCGCCGCGGCCATGCGATCCAGGAAGTCAGCTATCGCGCCTGCTTCAAGCCGCAACTGCCGGCCTTCTTCATCGAGCGGCTGAGCCGGCCGGGCGATGCGGTGCATGACCCGTTCATGGGCCGCGGCACCACGCCGATCCAGGCGGCGCTGATGGGCCGGCGGCCGGTGGGCAGCGACGTGAACCCGCTCAGCCTGCTGCTGACGCGCCCGCGCCTTGCGCCGCCGGCGCTGCCCGACATCGCCCGCCGGCTGGCCGAGGTGCCGTGGGCGCGCGGGGAGATCGCCGATGACGCGCTGCTGGCGTTCTACAGCCCGGCGACGCTGCGCCAGATCGGCGCCCTGCGGGCCTGGCTGCTGGCGCGCGCGCCGCTACACGCCGTCCCTGATCCGGTGGACGACTGGATCAGGATGGTGGCGCTGAACCGGCTGACCGGGCATTCGCCGGGCTTCTTCTCGGTCTACACGCTGCCGCCCAACCAGGCGGTGTCGCCGCAGGCGCAGCGCCGGCTGAACGCGCTGCGCGGGCAGACGCCGCCCGACCGCGACGTGCGGCGGCTGATCCTGAAGAAATCCGCCGCCCTGCTGCGCGAGGGTGCGCCGCCGCCGCACCCGCCCGCCATCCTGGCCGCGGCACCGGCGCATGCGGTGCCCGCGATCGCCGACGCCAGCGTGCAGCTCGTCGTCACGTCGCCGCCCTTCCTCGATGTCGTGCAGTACGGCGCGGACAACTGGCTGCGCTGCTGGTTCGCCGGCATCGACCCCGCCGGCCTCGCCATCGCCCAGCACCGCACCGCCGCCGACTGGCAGGCGATGGTGCGCGCGAGCTTGCGCGAACTCGCGCGCATCGTGCGTCCGGGCGGCCATGTCGCCTTCGAGGTGGGGGAGGTGCGGCGCGGCACGGTGCTGCTGGAGCGGCTGGTATGGGACGCGGCAGAGGGTCTGCCGTTCGTGCGCCGCTTCGTCATGCTGAACCGGCAGCGCTTCACCAAGACGGCGAATTGCTGGGGCATCCGCAACAACACGCGTGGCACCAACACGAACCGCATCGTGGTGCTGCGGCGCAGCTTCGGCGCATGAAGGCGCTCGCCAATGCGCCGAAAGTCCGCGGCTCCCCACGGCAACTTCCCGCATCGCCCGTCCCCCGCCTCACCCCAACCCTCTCCACCCCAGGGGTGGAGAGGGAGCGATTTGACCGCGCAGAACGCCCCGCTTCCCTCTCCGCCCCGCTGGGGCGGAGAGGGTCAGGGTGAGGTGGGGTGGCGCCAGCGCCACGAAAGGCCGCGGTTCAGCGCAGCAATGTCTCAGTGCGGCTGGCGGAATCTTGCCGCCATCGCCGCTTCCAGTTCATGTTCCATGAACGGCTTGAGCAGCCGCGGTACTTCGCGGAACGCGGTGGGCAGCGCGGCGGGGTCGCTGTAGCCGGTCAGGAAGACGAACGGGATGCCGCGGGCATGCAGCGCCGCGGCCACAGGGCCGGAACTCTCGCCGGCCAGATTCACGTCCAGCAGCGCACCGTCCAGCGCTTCCCGTTGCGCCATCAAAACCGCCGCTTCGACCCTGCCGACCGGCCCTACCACCTCGACGCCCGCTATCGTCAGCGCCTCGGCCAGCATCTCGGCAACCATCAGCATGTCCTCAACCACCAGCACGCGCATCCCGTGCAGATCCGGCGCGGCTTCAAGCCTTGTCATCGGCGGATCGTCCTTTCGATATTTCCCCCGGCGATCCGGTGCAGCGGCATCGTCATCGTCACCCGCAGCCCGTCAGCAGGGAACGCCACCTCAAAGGTTCCTTCAACTTCGTACTGTACCGACCGCCTCACGAAGCCGATACCGAACCCCTCGCGCTGCGGTGACGTCACCGGTGGGCCGCCGCTTTCCGTCCATTCCAGCGTCACGCGCTGGTTCAGTCCGCTGTCTTCGATCCGCCAATGCACCGCGACCGACCCGTCCGCCGCACCCAAGGCGCCGTATTTCATCGCGTTGGTTGCCAGTTCGTGAAAGATCATGCCCAGCACGGCCGAAGGTTCCGGGCCGACCAGCACGAACGGTCCCTCTACCGCCAGGCTGAACCGCGCGGCGGCGCCGAACGGTGCCAGCGCGGCCAGCACCAGTTCGCGCAGTTCGGTGCCCTGCCAGTTGTGCTGCGCCAGCAGGTCGTGCATCCGCCCCATCGCCCGCAGCCGGTCCAGGAACGCCTCCGCGAACACCTCTGGCGGCTCGTTCCGCCGCAGCATCCGCGCTGCCAGCGCGTTGACGCTGACCAGGATGTTCTTCACCCGGTGCTGCAGCTCGTGCAGCAGTGCCTGCTGGTGCAGTTCGGCGGCCTTGCGGTCGCTGATATCGACCACGGCGGCGATGGCGCCGCGCGGCTCCCCCGATTCGCGGAACAGCGGCGTGACCGAGAACATCACGTCCAGCGTGCTGCCGTCGGCGCGCAGCATCTGCGCCTCGATGCCCCGCATCTTCTCGCCGCTGCGCGCGGCGCGCTGCAACGGGTGCTGTTCGATCGGCACATCCGCCCCGTCGATGCTCAGCCGCAGCCGCTCGACCAGCGGCCCCAAGCCGCGCTGCTCCTCCGGCTCGCCGGCCATCTGGGCGCCGCGCCGGTTCACCCGCACCAGCTCGGCATCGCGGCTTTCCAGGATGAAGATGCCGACGGGCACCAGGTCGAGCAGCGTTTGCAGGCTCTCGACCTGGTTGCGCAGGTCGTGGGCAAGCTCGTCGATCCGCCGTTCCGCCGCGGAGATACGGGTCACGTCGGTGAACGTCAACACCACGCCGCTGATGACATTGTCCACCGTGCGGTACGGCAGCATCCGCATGATGTAGGTGGCATCGGCATCGGTGCCGCGCACCTCGCGCTCGATGGTGGTCAGCGTGCGCAGCACGCGCTCGGCGTCCTGCTGGATCGACTCCGGCTCGAACCGCGCGCGCACGTGGCTGATCGGGCGGCCCGTGTCGCTTTCTACCAGCCGGAACAAGTCCTTCGCCGCCGGGGTGAAATTCTTCACCGACATGCCACGGTCCAGGAACAGGGTGGCGATCTGCGTGCTCTCCAGCAGGTTTATCATGTCGCTGTTGGCGCGGCTGAGTTCCTCCACCCGCGCATTCAGCTCGGCATTGACGGTCTGCAACTCCTCGTTGATCGACTGTAATTCCTCCCGCGAGGTTTCCAGTTCCTCGTTGGCGGATTGCAGCTCCTCGTTCATCGAGGACAGTTCCTCGTTCGAGGATTTCAGCTCCTCGTTGGAGGATTCGAGTTCTTCCGAGGTGGCCTGCAACCGGTCCCTGGTGGCGCGCAGCTCCGCCTCAAGCTGGCGGAGGTTGATGTTCTCCACGCCGTCGGCGCTTTCCGCCGCGGCATCCTCGGCGGTCTGCCGGACCGGGCCGAGTTCCCTGAACACGACCAGATACAGCCCCTCCGGCGCGCCATCCTGGCGCAGCGGCTGCACATGAAGGTCGATCGCCTGCTGGCCGCCATTGGTGCCGATCCGCAGGTTGGACTGCGTCACCGCCTCGCCGCTGGTCGCCGCGCGGTGCAGCGCGGCACGCAGTTCCAGCCGCAGCCCGCGGCGGGCAAGGCTGAAGATGCTGGAATCCGGCGCGCCGGCCGGCAGTTCCAGGAACTTGCCGGTGCGCGCAGAGGCATGCAGCACCTCCCCGTCCTGGGTGATGACGACATGGGCGGGCGCGTAGTGTTCCAGCAGCCGCCGTTCCGCGACCGCCCGGACATTGAAATCGGTGCCGGCCGGGCGCGCCGGCTGCCCCGGCCGCAATCGCGCCGTGTCGGTCGCGCTCAGCGGGAATTCCGGCAGCCGCCGTTCCAGCGGCGTGCGGCGCTGATAGATGCGATTGGCCTTGTCCACCATCGTGAACAGCCGACCGTGCCGCGTCACGTTCTCCGACGAGCCGAGCAGCAGGAAGCCGCGGCTGCGCAGCGCGTAATGGAACAGCGGGATCACCCGGCTTTGCAGTTCCGGGGTCAGATAGATCATCAGGTTGCGGCAGGACAAAAGATCGAGGCGGGAGAACGGCGGATCGCGCAGCAGGCTGTGCTGGGAGAACAGCACCATCTCCCGGATGTCGCCGACGATGCGGTAGGTGCCATCCTCGCGCACGAAATGGCGTTCCAGCCGCGCCGCCGGCACGTCCTTGGCGATCGCCTCCGGATAGCGGCCGGCGCGGGCGGTTTGCAGCGCATGGTCGTCGATGTCGCTGGCGAACACCTGCAGGCGCGGCGGCGATGGCATGTTCGATGCAAACTCGCGCAGCAGGATGGCGATGGAATACGCCTCTTCGCCGGTGGCGCAGGCGGGCACCCAGACGCGCACGGTGTCATCCGGTTCCTTGCCGTCGAACAGCCGCGGAATCACGTCGCGCTCCAGCGCGTCGAACGCCGCCGGATCGCGGAAGAAGCTGGTGACGCCGATCAGCAGGTCCTGGAACAGCAGATCGAGTTCCCGCGGCTCGCGCCGCAGCCGGCCGATGAAGGCGTCCACTTCCTCGATCTGCAACACCTGCATGCGCCGCTGGATGCGGCGCACCACGGTACGGTCCTTGTATTCGCGGAAGTCGTGGCCGGTGCGCGCGCGCAGCAGCGCGTGGATCTGCAGCAGCGCATCGGCGCTCTCGGACCGCTCGCCATCCGGTCCCTGCTTCTCGCGCATAACGGCGAGATGGCGAAAATACTCGATCAGCTTCGCCGGGATCGCATCCAGCGGCAGCACGTGATCGACCAGGCCGGTGGCGACCGCACTGCGCATCATGCCGTCATATTCCGCACCGGCCTGCGCCAGCGTCAGCCCGCCGTGCTCCTTGATCGCGCGCAGGCCGATGGTGCCGTCGCTGCCGGCGCCGGAAAGGATGACGCCGGCGGCCAGCTCACCGAGATCCTCGGCAAGCGCGGTCAGGAAACCGTCCACGGTCGCGCGCACGCGGTGCGGCGGCTGCGTCCGGCTGAGTTGCAGGACGCGGCGGCGAATGGTCAGCGTGGCGCCGGGCGGAATGACGTACACGACGTTCGCCTCCGCCGCCGCGCCGTGGCGGATCGGCCGCACCGGCAGGCGGCAGGCGCGGCCGAGCAGTTCCGGCAGCGCGCTTTTCGCCTGCGGGTCGAGGTGCTGCACCACCACGAAGGCCAGGCCGCAATCCGGCGGGACCAGCGGCATCATGCGCAGCAGCGCGTCCAGGCCGCCGGCGGAGCAGCCGATGCCGACGATGGGCGCACCGCTTTCGCGGGACGGCTCCCGCTCCTCCGGTCCGGCCTCCTCGACGGTCCTGTCGTTCATTACCCGGCATCATCCGCTGGTTGTTGCGCGCTGCCAATGTCCGTCCGCTCGCGCATCAGACCGCGCAGCGGTTTCGCGTCCGCTCTGTCGCACCGGCCCGGTCCGTCGCACCGGCCCGGTCGGCCAGCGCGGTTGCGACGGGGGGCGGTTCCTGCTCCACCAGTCGGCGGACGCGCCGTTGGCGATGTTGGCATGGCCCTGCGGGGCGCTCGGCACGCCCGCATCCGACAAACTGCTCTCCAAAGGGGGGCAGTCCCGGCAACGCGACCGAGCCGGCCACACTGCACAGTATCACAGATGGCCCTCGGGGGGGGGGGCACAAGCGCAGCGATCGCGGTTCCTGCGGGCCGGTTCCACCGACACGCGAACGTGATCCGGTCGTCGTCAACTTTCCGCGGGCGGCACGTCCCGGCCGGGTGCCGGCGGCTCGACCAGCAGGTCCTCCCGCCGCGGCAGGTCGCGCAGGTCATTCAGGCCGAACTGCGCCAGGAAGGCGGGCGTGGTGCCCCACAGCGTCGGCCGCCCCGGCGCCTCCCGCCGGCCGCGCGGGGCGATCAGCCCGGCTTCCAGCAGCGCGTCCAGCGTCGCCTGGGCCAGCGCCGCGCCGCGGATTTCCTCGATCTCGCCGCGCGTGACCGGCTGGTGGTAGGCGACGATGGAGAGCGTCTCCATCGCCGCGCGTGGCAGCCGGCGCGGCACCTGCACCACCTTGCGCAGCCGGGGCGCGAGGTCCGGCGCGGTGCGGAACTGCACGCCGCCCGCCACCTCCACCAGTTCCACGCCGCGCCCGGCGTAGCGCGCCTGCAACGCCGCCAGCACCGCCTCCGCCTCCATCCCTTCGGGCAGCACCTGGACGAGCTGGCGGGCCGAGATCGGGGCGGCGGAGGCGAACAGCATCGCCTCGGCCAGCCGCAGCGCGTCCTCGATGTCATCCGCCATCGCGCTCTCCCCGCCGCAGCAGGATCGGGCCGAAGGCGGCTTCCTGCCGCAGCCTGAGCGCGCCGCCGCGCGCCATCTCCA
>JAKAZX010000208.1 GCA_021826485.1 Pseudomonadota bacterium
GCCGGTCTCGATCGCGGTGGCGCGGCCGGCGGCGTGGCGCAGCGCGCGGCGGGCATCGCGCATGCCGATGAAGAAGGATTCCGGCGGTGGCGGCAGCGCCCCCGCGGCAGGCGTGCAGCGCGCCTCCACATACAGGTTGACACGCTCCTTCGGCGCCAGATGGATGCGGAAGATGGCGCGCCCCGGCTCGATCCTGTGCGGCGGCGGGTCGAAGCGCAGGCGGGTTTCGCGGCGCCGTCCGTCGAGCCCGGTATAGGCGAGCGTGACGCCGGCGGCATCGGCATGCGGCGGATGCAGCGTGCCGCGGCGCGGCCGGCGCTGCCCGCGCACCTCGAACAGATCGGCGAAATCGGCGGAGAAGCGCAGCTCCAGCGTCACCGTGCGGGCGACATCGGCGTAGCTGCGCAGCGCGATCCGCTGGTGGCACGCCGCATCGAACACGAAGCAGGAGCGGCGGATATGCACCACGTCATGCTCCAGCAGCAATGTCGTGCCGTCATGCAGGTCGGGGTTGGTCAGATCGCAGGTCAGCGTTGCATTGTCCTCCCGCACGTCGGAGGACAGCAGCAGCGGGCGCTGGCCGTCGAGCGAGAGATCGAGTCGCGACAGATGGCGCGTGTCGCGGAAATACAGGCCGCCGGGATTGCCCTCGCCGGCCAGGATGTCGCCCGCATGGTCGAACACGCCGAACGTGTCGCCGTGCTTGAGCGTGCGCGGGCGCTGCACTTGCAGGCTGGCCGTGGCGGCGACGAAAAACGCATCGACGCCGCTGCCGGCGGCGGTGTGGTCAGGCATGGCGGTATCTTCCGTTGCGGACCGGCGGACCATAGCCGCTGCGACCCGTGCCTGTTGCCAGGATTCCGCATCCGTACCGACCGTCCGCACGCATCGCATCAATTCGGCGTGCGCAAATGGTAAGCGAACCAACGTGAATCATGATCGACCGGCGCGCTACGCGGCACGGGACAGGCGTCTTAATCCATGCTAGAGATCGTTCCGCAGGATTTGATCGCTTCCGGAAGTCGCATGAACGCTTCATCCGCCATCTCGTTCGCCGCGTTCGGTCCGACGCCGCCAAGGCTGGTGGCGTCGGGGCGCGCCGACCACGACGACCAGTCGATGTTCGACCTCGCCCCGGTGTCGTTGTGGCTTGAGGATTACAGCGCGCTGCGCAACCAGTTCGATGCGTGGCGCGATCAGGGCGTGACCGATCTGCGCGCGCATCTCGCCGCCGATCCTACGCGGATCGGCATCTGTTCGCAATGCATCCGCATCGTCAAGGTGAACCGCCGCACGCTGGCACTATACGAGGCGGCGGACCTGCCGCAGCTCGCGGCCAATCTCGGCCGCGTCCTGCGCGACGACACGCTGGGGACGTTCCTCGACGAACTCGTCCAGCTCTGGGACGGCGCAGCGTCGTTCACCGGCACCACGGTCAACTACACGCTGTCCGGCCGGCGCATCGACATCCTGCTCAAGGGCAGCATCCTGCCGGGGCACGAGCAGAGCTGGTCGCGCGTGCTGGTGGCGATCGAGGACGTGACCGAGCGGGAGCAGGCGCGCCGCGCGGTGGCGCAGAGCGAGATGTACGCGCGCGGCCTGTTCGAGCATTCTCCGGTCTCGCTCTGGGTGGAGGATTTCAGCGCCGTCAAGCGGCTGCTGGATGGGGTGCGCGAACGCGGCATCACCGATTTCCGCACCTTCATCGACGTGCATTCGGAATTCGTCAACCGCTGCATGCAGGAAATCCGCGTGCTGGACGTGAACCGTCACACGCTGGAGATGTTCGCCGCGCCCGATCGCGCCACCCTGCTGCGCCGCCTGCCGGACGTGTTCCGCGACGACATGGTGGGGCATTTCCGCGAGCAGCTCATCGATCTGTGGCATGGCAAGCTGTTCCAGACGCGCGAAGTGGTGAACTATGCGCTGACCGGCGACGAGCTGCATCTGCATCTGCAGTTCTCGGTCCTGCCGGGGCATGAGCAGGACTGGTCGCTGGTGCAGGTGGCGCTGACCGACATCACCGCGCGGAAGAAGGCGGAAGCCTATCTGGAATTCCTCGGCCGGCACGACTCGCTGACCAAGCTCAACAATCGTAGCTTCTATGTCGATGAGATGAACCGGCTGGAGCGGCGGGGGCCGTTCCCGGTCAGCATCGTCATGATCGACCTGAACGGCCTGAAGGCGGCCAACGACTCGCTCGGCCACGCGGTCGGCGACGCGCTGCTGCGCCGGGCGGGGGAAGTGCTGGCCGAGGCGGTCGGGGAGCCGAACTGCGCCGCCCGCATCGGCGGCGACGAATTCGCCCTGCTGCTGCCGGCCACGGATTCGCGGGGCGCCGAACAGGCGATGGAGCGGATCGAGAAGCTGGTGGACGTAAACAACCAGTTCTATCCGGGCATCGCGCTCAGCCTGGCGATGGGCACTGCGACCGCCGGCCCCGGCGAACGGCTGGAGGAGGTGGGCAAGCGTGCCGACCTCGCGATGTACGACGCCAAGCGGGCCTATTACGCCGCTCTCGCGCATGGCCCCCGCGCGCCGGACGCCGGGCCGGGTTGACCTGCCGCAATTGACGGCTCGGCGGCGACGGCCGATGAGCCGTCGCATGAAGCCCTCCGCCACATGGCTGCTTGCCGAGGATTATGCCGGCCTCTACGCCCAGGCCGTGGGGCTGGCGGAGGCCGCGGGCCTGCCCGCCGAACAGCGCGTGCTGCGCCCGCGCGGCATCTGGCGGCACATCGCCGCCTCCCTCTGGCCGGCGCCGCTGGCGGTGGCCGGGCCGGCGGTCGCCCCGCCGCTGCCGGAGCTGCTGATCGGCGCCGGCGGCAAGGCGGCGGCCGTGGTGGCGGCGCTGCACCGGCGGGTGCGCGGTGCCATCATCCAGCACCCGCGCATGGACCCCCGTCGCTTCGACCTGATCTTCGCCGCCCGGCATGACGAACTGACCGGACCGAACGTGATCGTGACGCGGACGGCGCTGCACCGCGCGACGCCGGCCCGGCTGGCCGAGGCGGCGCCGGTCTGGGCGCCGCATTTCGCGGCCCTGCCGCGCCCGCTGGTCGCCGTGCTGGTGGGCGGCGCCAATGGCCGCTACCGGCTGGATGCCCCGGTCGGCGCCGCGCTGGCCGCGCGGCTTGCCGGGATGATGCGGCAGGACCGAACGGGGCTGGTGCTCACCCCCTCCCGCCGCACCGATCCGGCGGTGACGCAGGTGCTGCGCGACACCCTGGGGCCGCTCGGCGCCTGGGTGTGGGACGGCACCGGGCCGAACCCGTATTTCGGCATGCTGGCGCTGGCCGATGCCATCGTGGTCACGGTGGACAGCGTCTCCATGATCTCCGAGGCGGTGGCGACCGCCGCCCCGGTCATGGTGGCCGACCTGCCCGGCCGTTCCCGCCGGGGATCGACCTTCCTGCGGGGGTTGATCGAGGAAGGGCGGGTACGGCCCTATCAGGGGCGGCTTGATCTCTGGCCGGTCGCGCCGCTGGACGACACCGCGGCGGCGGCGGCGGAGATGTGCCGCCGCTTCGGCTATTAGGGGGCGCCATGCTCGACATCACCACCTTCGATGCCCGCGCCGGCGGCAACGTGCTGTACAAGGCGCTGGCGCATCCGCTGGCGGCGGAGGGGCTGGCGCGGCTGTTCGCCGAACTGCCGCAGCCGGTCGCGATCGTCGATATCGAGGACGTGGCCGCCCCGCTGCTGGCACTGTCGCCGGTGCGGCCGAAGCTTGCCGGGCTGTATGTCCAGGACGTGCAGGCGGTGGGCGCCGAGCGGGCGGGCATGCCGGCCCGGCCGCTGACCGAACTGCCGCGCACCGAGGCGGCGTCCGTGCTGCTCGCCGCGTTCGATGCCGGGCGGGCGGCGGCGCGGATCGAACCGCTGCTGCCCGCCGGCGCGCGGCTGGCGACGCTGGATGCGGCCAAGCTGCCGCGCGCGATGCTGACCGCGCCGCGCTATCTGGACCGGCTGAACTTCGCCACCAATTTCTGCTTCTTCCGCGACCAGGGCGGCCTGTCCACGCGGCTGGTGACGGCCAATTACTGGGCCGGCTACGGCGCGCGCGCCGTGCGGCTGTGGCTGCGGCTGTACGACGCCGCCGGCGCGGTGCTGGCGACCTGGGAGCAGGCGGTGCCGGCGGGTGCCGGCGGCATCGTGATCGACAGCGCGGAGGTGCGCGCGCGCTTCGGCCTGCCGGAATTTGCCGGACAGTTGTTCGTCCACGCGATCGGTGCGGCCGGCCACGACGTGGTGAAATATGCGCTGGACACCTACGGCGCGGGCAATGAACGCAGCCTGTCGTGCACGCATGATGCGAACGCCTGGCCGTCCGACCGCTATGCCGGCATCCCGGCGCCGGAGCGTGGGGAGCGGGTGATCCTGTGGGTGCAGAACAGCCACGCGGTGCCGATCCCCGCCGGTGCGATCGCGCTGGACCGCATGGGGGCCGAACGCCCGGTGCCGCTGCGGCGGGAGGTTGCGCCGTTCGCCAGCATCCCGCTCGACATCGCCGAGCTGCTGCCGGATGTGCGCTGGCCCGAACAGGTGGAGATGCGGTGCGGCCGGCATGTCGTGCGGCCGCGCTACGAGGTCGTGCGCGACGGCCGCACGCGCATCGCGCACGCCAATGTGGAGCGTGCCGACCTGCGCCCCGATCCCGGACTTGCGCATCTGCCGCCTGAACTCGGCCGCGGCTATCTGCTGCCGGTTCCGGTGCTGCCGCGCCTGCGCTTCCGCACGCTGATCCAGCCGACGCCGATGGCGACCACGCAGACGGCGCTGCCGGTGCGCCTCGACATCTTCGAGCGCGACGGCCGCCAGGTCGCAGCCCATTTCCTCGGCCGCCTGCCGCGCGATCACGCCGTCGCCGTCGATCTGGACGCGCTGCTGCCGCCGGACGCGCTGGCCGATGGCGGCAATGCGCAACTGGCCTATGATTTCCGCGACGGCGGGGAGGCGGACGGCTGGCTGCACACGCTGATCCGCGCCGAGCACCGCGACAGCGGCCATGCGGCGGAAAGCAGCTTCGGCGCGCATATCTTCAATACGCTGATGACCTATCGCGACGAGCCGCAATCCTATTCCGGGCCGCCGCCCGGCCTGTCCACGCGGCTGTTCCTGAAGCTCGGCGAGGCCGGGCGGCGCAGCTTCACCGTGCTGATCTATCCCGCATCGGCGCCGTTTCACGCGCATTCCGCGACCGCGCTGGAATTGCATGACGGCGCCGGCGAGAAACTCGCCGCCGCGCATATCCGGATCGCCTGCAACGGCTCCGTGCTGATCTTCCCCGACGAGCATTTCTCGGCGGCGCAGATGCGCGCGGCGGCCGGCGGCGGCTATGTGCTGATCCGCGACACCACCTGCCGGCTGTTCGGCTATCACGGCCTGATGGATGCGGCCGGCGGCTTCTCCCTGGATCACATGTTCGGCTTCTGAGGCGCTACGCCGTGCCCGCCGTGCCAGGTGGGAAGCGCAGTTCGGCATGCAGCCCGGGGCTGGCGTCGCGCAGCAGCAGCGCCGCGCCATGCAGCTCCGCCACCGCCGCGACCAGGCTGAGGCCGAGGCCATTGCCCGGCGTAGTGCGGCTGTGCTCGGCGCGGTAGAATCGCGCGGTCAGCCGCGGCAGGTCCTCCGTGGCGACGCCCGGCCCGTCATCCCGCACCGACAGCGACACCGCGCCGTCCGCATCGCGCCGCAGCGCGAGCGCGATATGCGTGCCGGCGGGCGTGTGGCGCAAGGCGTTTTCCACCAGATTGGCGAGCGCCTGGGTCAGCAGTTCCTGGTCGCCCATGACGTGCACGCCAGGCGCCACGCTGGCGCCGAGCGTATGCGATGCCTGCTCGACATCGGGCCGGTAGGCGTCGCTCACCGCCTCCGCCGCGCTGCTCAGGTCCACCCTGCGGAACCCTGATTGCGGCGATGCGCCTTCCACCTGGGCGATGCGCAGCAATGCGGAGAAGATATCCAGCAGCGCCTCCGCCTCCTGCATCGCGCCGGCCACCGCCGCTTCGTACTGGCCGAGCGTGACCGCGTGGTAGCGGGCATCCTCCAGCCGCTGATGCAGCCGCGTCAGCGGGGTGCGCAGATCGTGCGCCACGTCGGCGGTCACTTGCCGCAGGCTGGCCATCAGGGCGGCGATCCGGTCCAGCATCCGGTTCAGCGTGCGCGCCAGCCGGTCCAGATCGTCATTGGTGCCGCGTTCGGGCACGCGCCGGGCGAGGTCGCCGCCGATGATCGCCTCCGCCGTGCGGGCGATGGCATCGACGCGGGCGAGGAAGGCGCGGCTGAGCAGCAGGCCGCCGCCGATGCCCAGCAGCGCCGCCCCGCCGATCGTCCACAGCAGCGCCGAGATGATCGCCGCCTGCACGTCCTCGATGCGGGCCAGATCGTCGCCGACCGCGAGCAGGCCGCCATCGTCGAGTGCGGTGACCAGCGCCCGTACCCGCTCGGTCTCGGTCGGGTCGTCGGGCGATTCGGGCACGCGCAGGGTGAGCCAGCCGGGGCGCAGCGCCGGATCGGCGGGGATGTCGCCGGCCAGCTTGGTGCCGTCAGCGGATTGCAGCAGGTAATCCAGCGCCGCCGCGCCGCGCCCGCGGTGCTCCAGCAGTCCGCGCAGCGCCGCCATGCCGCCGCCGCGGAATTCCTCGTGCAGGAAGTCGTTCTCCGCCTCGATGCGGGCGACCATCTGCTGGTTCAGCGCCGAGCGCGCGGCGAGATAGACGCCGCCGCCCAGGATCACCGCCGAGACGACGAACAGCGCCAGGTAAAGCGCCGCCAGCCGCACGCTGGCGGTGCGCAGCAGGCGCGGCAGCAGCGGCCTAGACGGGCGGTGCACGGAGCGCATAGCCGGAGCCGCGGACGGTGTGGATCAGTTCCGGATCGCGGCCGTTGCGGCTGAGCTTGGCGCGCAGCCGGCTGATATGCGTCTCGACGATGTTGGTGCGCGGGTCGAAGTGAAAATCCCAGACGCCTTCCAGCAACATGGTGCGCGTCACCACGCGGTCGGCGTGGCGGACCAGGAATTCCAGCAGGCTGAACTCGCGCGGCTGCAAATCCACCGGCGTCCCGCCACGCGCGACGGTGCGCCGCAGCAGATCGAGTTCCAGGTCGGCGACGCGCAGCACGGTCGGCACATCCACCAGCGGCGGGCGGCGGGCGAGCGCATTGAGCCGGG